>NZ_JBHUEA010000002.1:0-147916 GCF_042680685.1 Amnibacterium endophyticum
CCGCCGACGCGAGGACGAAGCCCGCCGGTGCCAGCCCCCCCACCCCCGCGCCCGCCAGGCGCTCCTCGATCGCGGCGCCGGCTCGGCGGCGCTCACGCGGCCGGCGCGCCGACCCCGGCCACAGCCGCGGCGCGAGGATCAGCAGCACCCCGGCGCCGCCGAGCGCCCCGAGCGCGGCGATCACGCGGCGGGCCGCAGCAGCGCGACCGGGTCGAGGCCCACGGCCTGCAGCTTCTCCGGCCGCGGCGGCAGGCCGCCGGACGGCCTGAGCACGCCGTCGACCAGGTGGAAGAGCCGGCTCGCCTCGACGACGCCGCCGTCGGCGACGGAGGCGCTCAGCGCTCCGGTCGGTGCGAGGACCTCCACGACCCGCCGGCGCCCCGAGCGCTGCAGCTCGCAGTGCACGACGAGCTCGACGGTCGACGCCACCGTCGGCAGGACGAACCCGGCGTCGATGTTGCGGCCCGCGAGCAGCGGCAGCGTCGCGAGCTTCACCAGGGCGTCGCGCGCGGAGTTCGCATGGATCGAGCACGCCCCCGGGATGCCGCTGTTCAGCGCGATGAGGAGGTCGAGGGCCTCCGCCTCGCGCACCTCGCCGACCACGAGCCGGTCCGGCCGCATCCGCAGCGCCTCCTTGATGAGGCGTCGCAGGGTGATCTCGCCGGTGCCCTCGAGGCTCGGCTGCCGGCACTGCAGCGCGACGGCGTCGCGGCCGGGCGGCTTCAGCTCGAACGTCTCCTCCACGGTGATCACCCGGTCGGTCGGCCTCCCCGCCGCGAGCAGCGCGTTCAGGAGGGTCGTCTTGCCCGCCTGGGTCGCCCCGGACACGAGCACGTTCATCCCGGCGAGCATCGCCGCCCGCAGGAAGTCCGCCGCCTGCCGCGGCAGGGAGCCGTGACCCACGAGGGCATCCAAGGTGAGCGCGCGGTCGGAGAACTTGCGGATGTTCACGGCCCAGTGCCGCCGCGTCACGTCCGGGATCACGACGTGCAGGCGCGAGCCGTCCGGCAGGGAGGCGTCGACGAACGGGCTCGACAGGTCGATGCGGCGCCCGCTCGGGGCGAGCATCCGCTCCACCAGGTCGCGCACCTCCTGCTCGGTCAGCACGACCGGCGTCAGCTCGGCGACCCCGCCGCGCGCCGCGAAGACGCGCGTGGGGCCGTTGATCCAGACCTCCTCGACCGCCGGGTCGTCGAGCAGCGGCTGCAGCGGGCCGAGGCCCGTCAGCTCGGCGACCACCCGCCGCCGCGCCGCCGACTCGTCCGCGATCAGCGGCACGTCGGCCCCGAACGCCCGCTCGGCGTACCGCTGCAGCTCCTGCTGCACCGCGTCCTCCGGCGACGGGCCGAGGTCGCCGCGCCGCGCCCGCGACCGGACGGACTCGGCGATCAGCTGCACGGGGTCGCTCACGGGCAGCAGTGTGACGAGGCCGGACCGCGCCCGTCGGCGGTTGTCCACAGCCCCCGCCTCCCGGCGTGCTCCCCCGCGCTGGGTACACTGACCGGGCTCGCCGCGCGGGAGTGGTGGAACTGGCAGACACGCAGGATTTAGGTTCCTGTGCTTCGGCGTGAGGGTTCGAGTCCCTCCTTCCGCACGACCGCAGCGCCCGCGAGTCGACGGAGAGGACCGGACCCATGCAGCCCATGCCGACCGCGCAGTCGCTGTTCCCGTTCCTCGACCCCGCGAACCTCATCAACGCCTTCGGGCCGTTCGGCCTCATCGGCGTCTGCCTGATCATCTTCGCGGAGACCGGTCTGCTCATCGGCTTCGTGTTCCCCGGGGACACGCTGCTGATCATCACCGGCCTGCTGACCCACCCGGACTCCGACCACTACATGCAGGTCCCGGTCTGGATCGCCGCGCCCGCGATCGCGGTGGCGGCCTTCCTCGGCGGCGAGCTCGGCTACTACGTCGGCAAGAAGACGGGGCCGCGCGTCTTCGAGCGGCGGGAGTCCGGCCTGTTCAGCAAGAAGCAGGTCGAGCAGACCTTCCGCTTCTTCGACCGGTACGGGCCGATCGCGGTGATCCTCGCCCGCTTCGTCCCCGTCGTGCGGACCATCGCCCCGATCGCGGCGGGCGTCGGGCGGATGGACTACCGCCGGTACAGCCTCTACAACGCGATCGGCGCGGTCGCGTGGGGCTTCGGCGTGACGTTCATCGGCTTCCTGCTCGGCTACAACCCCGTCATCGCCGACTGGGTCTCCAACTACATCGACGTCATCCTGCTCGGCGCGGTGGTGCTGTCGCTCGGCCCGACGCTGTACCACGTCTGGAAGAACCACCGTCAGGCGAAGCGCAACGCCGCGTCCGCGACGCAGGACCCGGCGGTCTGACCCCGGCCGCCGCAGCCCTCCCTGCGTGTCAGCCCACGGGCAGCCCGCGCTCGCGCATCGCCTCGACGAGGGCGCGGAACGCCTGACCGCGGTGGCTCACCGCGTTCTTCTCGTGCGCGCTCAGCTCGGCGGCCGACCGCTCGTCCCCCGCCGGGACGAACAGCGGGTCGTAGCCGAAGCCGCCCTCACCGCGCTCGCCCTCGAGGACGCGCCCCGGCCACTCGCGCTGCACCGTCAGCTCGGCGTCGCCGTCCACGAGGACCGCGGCGCAGACGAACGCCGCCGCCCGGTCGCTCCTCCCGGCGAGGCGCTCGAGCAGCAGCGCCCGGTTGTCCTCGTCCCGCCCGGTGCCGGCGTAGCGCGCCGACCGGATGCCCGGCTCGCCGCCGAGCGCCGCGACCGCGATGCCCGAGTCGTCCGCGATGGCCGGCAGGCCCGTGTGCCGGGCGGCGGCGCGGGCTTTGATCAGCGCGTTCGCGACGAAGTCGTCCCCGTCCTCGACCGGCGACGGGCCGTCGTACCGCAGCAGCTCCACGCCCGGCAGCAGGGGCCCCAGGATCGCGGTCAGCTCGACGACCTTGTGCGCGTTGCCGGTGCCGAGCACGATGCGGCGCGGCGGCTGCGCGGTCACCGCTCCCCCGCGAGCGCGGCGCGCTGCAGCTCGGTCAGCCGCGCGGTCCCGGCGAGCGCGAGGTCGAGCAGGCCGTCGAGCTCGCGGCGGTCGAACGTCGCGCCCTCGGCGGTGCCCTGCACCTCGACGAAGAGCCCGCGGCCGGTCGCGACCACGTTCATGTCGGTCTCGGCGCGCACGTCCTCCGTGTACGCCAGGTCGAGCATGGGCGCGCCGTCGATGATCCCGACCGAGACGGCCGCGACCGAGTCGACGAGCGGCTGGCTGCGCTGCCCGACGAAGCGCTTCTCGCGCGCCCACTCGATCGCGTCGGCGAGCGCGACGTAGGCGCCCGTGATCGCCGCGGTGCGCGTGCCGCCGTCGGCCTGGAGGACGTCGCAGTCGAGCACGACGGTGTTCTCGCCGAGCGCCTTCGTGTCGACGACCGCGCGCAGCGACCGGCCGATCAGGCGGGAGATCTCGTGCGTGCGGCCGCCGATGCGCCCCTTCACGCTCTCGCGGTCGGAGCGATCGTTCGTCGCGCGCGGCAGCATCGCGTACTCCGCCGTCACCCAGCCGCGGCCCTTGCCCTGCAGCCAGCGCGGCACGCCGTTCGTGAACGAGGCGGTGCAGAGCACCCGGGTGTCCCCGAAGGAGATGAGCGCGCTGCCCTCCGCCTGGCTGCTCCAGCCCCGCTCGATGGTCACGGGACGCAGGTCCTCGGGGGTGCGGCCGTCTCGGCGCTCGGTCATGGTGCTCCTCGCAGGTCGTCTGGCAGGGTGATCGCGCCGGTGTGCACCAGCTCGACGGAGGGGACCTCGGGGCCGAGGAAGCGGCGGGCGAGGCGGAGGAACTCCTCCTCGCTGTCGCCCGTCGCCTCGAACCGGTGCCGGGGCGGCTCGGCGGCCGTGCGGAGCAGGTCGTGCTGGACGAGCGCGCGGTAGACGTCGGACGCGGTCTCCTCGGCGGACGACACGAGCGCGACCTCAGGCCCCATCTCGAGGCGGATCGCGGCGGACAGCAGCGGGTAGTGGGTGCAGCCGAGCAGCACCGTGTCGACGTCCGCCGCCTTCAGCGGCGCGAGGTACTCGCGGGCGGCGGCGAACAGCTCGGGGCCGCTCGTGACGCCGGCCTCGACGAACTCCACGAAGCGCGGGCAGGCCGCCTGCACGACCGTCACGTCGGGGTCCGCGACGAAGGCGTCGACGTAGGCGTTCGAGCGCACCGTGCCCTCGGTGCCGATGACACCGATCCGCTTGGTGCGGGTGCGCCGCGCGGCCGCGCGCACCGCGGGCAGCACCACCTCGAGCACCGGGATGCCGGCGCCGTGCGTGAAGCGCTCGCGGGCGTCGCGGAACATCGCCGCCGACGCGGTGTTGCAGGCGATCACGAGCAGCTTCACGCCCTGGGCGACGAGGTCGTCCAGCACCTCGAGGGCGTAGGCCCGCACCTCGGCGAGCGGCTTCGGGCCGTACGGCGAGTGCGCCGTGTCGCCGACGTAGCGGATCGCCTCGTTCGGCAGCTGGTCGAGGATGGCCCGCGCGACGGTGAGCCCGCCGACGCCCGAGTCGAAGACCCCGATCGGCGCGTCGTTCACGGGCCGGAAGCCTAGCCGCGTCGCGCGGGACGTCCCTGGCCGGCGCCGAGCGACCGCGGTCAGTCGGCGTCGCGGCGGCGGACGCTGAGGACGAGGGCGACCGCGAAGGCGGCGACGACGACGGCGACGACCCCGGCGGGCAGGTAGTCGAGCGAGGGGAACGCGGACTCGATGAGGGACGCGTGCAGCAGGAAGTCCTGGGTGGGGACCATGGAAGGGGCCTTCCGGGGGGAGGGTGTCGGAGGCGGCGTGCCGGGTGAGCGCGTCGCGGCGCGGCTGGGTGACCGGCGCGCGGGCCACGTTAGGGGGCGCCTCCGCTCGGCACCCGCCCCACTTCGCGTGGCAGGCGTTCCCTAGGCTCGCGCGGGTGACGAGCACCGCGCTGCTGACGGACCGGTACGAGCTGACGATGGTCGACGCGGCCCTGGCGGACGGCACGGCGCATCGCCGCAGCGTCTTCGAGGTCTTCGCGCGGCGGCTGCCGGGCGGCCGGCGCTACGGCGTCGTCGCCGGTACGGGGCGCCTGCTCGACGCGATCGACCGCTTCCGGTTCGGCGACGCCGAGCTCGCGTGGCTCGAGGCGGAGGGCGTGGTGCGTCGGCCCACCCTCGACTGGCTGGCGGACTACCGGTTCGCCGGCGACGTGACCGGGTACCGCGAGGGCGAGCTGTACTTCCCCTCCTCCCCCGTGCTCACCGTCGAGGGCGGGTTCGCCGAGGCGGTCCTGCTGGAGACCCTGATCCTCAGCGTGCTGAACGCCGACAGCGCGGTCGCGACCGCCGCGGCGCGGATGGTGTCCGCGGCCGGCGACCGGCCGCTCGCGGAGATGGGCGGCCGGCGCACCCACGAGCGCGCGGCGGTGAGCGCGGCGCGCGCCGCGTGGATCGCGGGCTTCTCCGCGACCTCCAACCTCGAGGCCGGGCGGCGCTGGGGCGTGCCGACGATGGGCACCGCGGCGCACTCCTTCACGCTGCTGCACGACACCGAGGAGGACGCCTTCCAGGCCCAGATCGACGCGATGGGAGCGGGCACCACCCTGCTCGTCGACACCTACGACGTGACCGAGGCGGTCGAGACGGCCGTCCGGCTCGCCGGTGCGGAGCTCGGGGCGGTGCGGATCGACTCCGGCGACCTGCCGACGGTCGTCTCCGCGGTGCGGCAGCAGCTCGACCGGCTGGGCGCGACGTCGACCCGCATCACCGTGACCAACGACCTCGACGAGTACGCCATCGCGGGGCTTGCGGCGTCGCCCGTCGACTCCTACGGCGCCGGCACGCGGCTCGTCGGCGGCTCGGGGCACCCGACCGCGGGCTTCGTCTACAAGCTGGTCGAGCGCGCCGACGAGGACGGGTCGATGCGACCGGTCGCGAAGCGCTCGGCGCAGAAGGCCGGCAGCGGCGGCCGCAAGTGGGCGTTCCGCCTGCTCGCGGACGGGATCGCGACGACCGAGCGCGTCGTGGTCTCGGACGCGGAGCCGACCCTCGCCGGCGCGCGGCAGGTGACGGTTCCGCTCATGACCGCGGGCCTCGCGGACCACGCGCACGTCGGCGTCGCAGGCGTCCGCGCGGCGCGCGAGCACCACGCCGCCGTCGTGCGGGAGCTGCCGCAGGAGGGCACGCGGCTGTCGCCGGGCGACCCGGCGATCCCGACCGACCTCGGCTGAGCCCGCAAGAGGGAGCCGGGTCAGTCCTGCATGCGGTCGTAGATGCGCTTGCAGTCGGGGCAGACCGGGAAGCGGTCGGGGTTGCGGCCCGGCACCCACTTCTTGCCGCAGAGCGCGCGGACGGGCTTGCCGGTCACGGCGGACTCCACGATCTTGTCCTTCGGCACGTAGTGCGCGAAGCGGTCGTGGTCGCCGTCCTCGGTGATCTCGCCGTTCAGCAGCTCCTCGAGCTCGCGGTCGATCGTGGAGGTGCCGCCGCCCACGGGGTCGGTCACGGAGTCTCCTGCCATGGCATCAGGGTAGGCCGCGCCGGTCACGCGCGGAGCGCCGCGGCGAGGATCTCCGGCCCGCGGCGGTCGAAGACCCGGCCGCCGATCCGGGTGCCGACGACGAGCACGAGCGCCCCGACGCCGAGGCCGACGACGAGCGACGCCCAGAGCCAGCCGTCCCCGCCGCCGCGCACGCCGACGAGCCCCAGCACGAGGGCGGGAGCGCTCAGCACCAGCTGCCCGAGGAACAGCGCGGACTGCACGAGCGCCGCCGCGCCGCCCGCCGAGTTCGGCTGCTGGAACGGGGAGGCGCCGGGCCGGGGCACCGGGTAGGGCGCGAGCGCCGAGGTCACGGCGCCGAGGCCCGCGCCCGAGAGGAACAGGCAGCCGCTCGTGCCGATCAGCGCCGCCGCGACGACGGGGTCGCCGGCGAGCACGCCGCAGACGATCGCGCCGATCACGATCAGCGGCGAGCCGACCGCGAGCACGGGTGCGAGGCGGCCGAGCCGGTCGGCGGTGCCGCGCACCCCTGCCGCCACGTGGAGCCAGACCGCGGTGTGGTCGTAGGCGATGTCGTTATGGGTCGTCCAGCCCGCGAACAGCGCCACGACGGGCACCGGCAGCAGCGCGAGGGTCGGGCCGGGCACGCCCGCGAAGCCGAGCACGAGCACGAGCGCCACCGGCGTGATCGGGACGATGAGCGCGCTGACCCGGTACCGCACGTCCCGGGCCCAGTAGGTGGTCGAGCGCGCCGCGACCGCACCGAGCGGCGTCCCCGGCAGGCGGCCGAACCAGCCGAGGCCGGTGACCGTCTGGGGCGGCGCCGTGCGCGCGGGCGACGAGACCGCCCGGCCGACCAGCGCGCGCCAGGCGACGGCGAGCAGCAGCACGACGACGAGGCCGATGACGAGCCGCAGGAGGCCCTCCGCGGTCGAGCCCGCGGCGACCGCGGCAGGGGCGGCCCAGGTCGCGCCGAGCGGCGTCCAGCCGAGCACGGCGGTCACGTGCTGGAGCGTCGCGGCCGCGTCGGGCCCGAGGTCCGCGTTCGACAGCAGCGCGAACGCCGGCCCGAGCAGCACGAGCGCGACGACGCCCGCGGCGGAGACCGCCTCACGGGTGCGCCTCGTGGACAGCAGCAGGCCCGCGAGCGCCGCCGCGCAGCGGCCGGCCAGCACGCAGAGCAGCACGGTGAGCGGGGCCGCGACGAGCGCGGTCAGCACCGCGCCCGGCGTCCGCGACCACGTCGCCACGGTCGCGAGCGCGATGACGGAGAGCGCGACCCCGGGCACCCCGACGACCGCGGCGACGGCCAGGCCGATCGCGAGCCGCGTGCGGTCGAGGCCGAACAGGGCGAAGCGGCGCGGGTCGAGGGTGTCGTCGACCCCGATCAGCAGGGGCACCAGCGCGAAGCCGAGCACGGCCAGCGACCCGCCGCCGACCACGACGTCCGTGGCGAGCCGCAGCGGGGCGTACCGCAGGGCGACGAGCAGCGCGACGAGCAGCCCGGTGACGCCGATGCCGTAGACGAGCAGCAGGACGAGTCCGACCACCTGCCAGGGGCTGCGGCGAAGCTGCCCCGCCAGCAGGCGCAGCTTCAGCATCACGAGCCGGCGCGTCATCGGTCCCCTCCCGCGGCGCCCGGTCCGTGGACGCTCAGTCCGTGAAGCTGTGCAGCCATTCCATGCCCGCCGCGGCCCGCCGTCCGCCCGCCAGCTGCACGAACCGCTCCTCGAGGCTGGCGCCCCGTCGGACCTCGTCCGTCGTCCCGGCGGCGAGCACGCGCCCGCCCACCACGATCGCGACGTGGTCGCACACCCGCTGGATCAGGTCCATGCCGTGGCTGGACAGCAGCACGGTGCCGCCGGCGGCGACGTAGCGCTGCAGGATCTCGACCAGGTTCGCCGCCGAGACGGGGTCGACGGACTCGAACGGCTCGTCGAGCACGAGCAGCCGGGGCGAGTGGATCATCGCGGCCGCGAGCGCGATCTTCTTCGTCATGCCGGCCGAGTAGTCGGCGACCAGGCGCCCGCTCGCGTCCTCCAGCCCGAACGCCGAGACGAGGTCCGCCGTCCTCCGCCGTACGACGTCGGGGTCCATCCCGCGGAGGACGCCCGAGTAGTGCAGCAGCTGGGCGCCGGAGAGCCGGTCGAAGAGGCGGAGCGCGTCCGGCAGCACGCCGATCGTCCGCTTCGCCCGCTCCGGCTCGGCCCACACGTCGATGCCGTGGACCAGCACGCGGCCGGCGTCCGGCCGCAGCAGCCCCGTCACCATCGACAGGGTCGTGGTCTTGCCGGCGCCGTTCGGGCCGACGACGCCGGTGAACGAGCCGGGCTGCACGGTCAGGTCGATCGCGTCGACCGCGACGGTCTCGCCGAACCGCTTGGTCAGGCCCTGCACCTCGAGCACCGGCGGCGCCTCGGCGGGCTCCGCACCGGCGACCGCGGTCGCCGCCGCGTCGCCCTCGTCCGTCACGCGCTCGACGGTAGCAAGGCGTCCGCCGAGCGGGGCGGACGCGCCGGGAGGCTGGGCGCGAGTCGGGGCGGAGGCGCTCGATTACCATGGCGAGCCGACGCCGACCACCTCCCCCGCGGCGCCCCACCAGAAGGACGCCCCGTGACCGCTGCCGTATCGGCGCCCCGCGCCGCTGCCGCCTCGGCGCGCAGCTCGTACTGGGCCCGCTACCGCCACGCCCTCTGGCTGCTCACGACCCGCGACCTCAAGGTCCGCTACACGACGAGCGCGCTCGGCTACCTGTGGTCGATCATCGACCCGCTGCTGATGGCCGGGATCTACTGGGTCGTGTTCCAGTTCGTGTTCACGAACCGCGGCGGCACGACCGAGCAGCCCTACATCCTGTTCCTGCTCTGCGCGGTGCTGCCCTGGACGTGGTTCAACGGCAACCTGTCGGACGCGACGCGCGCGTTCCGCCAGGAGGGCAAGCTGATCCGCAGCGTGCGGATCCCCCGGAGCATCTGGATCCTCCGGCAGATCTGCAGCAAGGGCATCGAGTTCCTGATCAGCCTGACGATCATCGCCTTCTTCGCCCTGATCTACCTCCGGCCGCCCTCGCCCCTCGCGCCGCTCTACCTGATCGTCGCGATCGCGCTGCAGGTGCTGCTGACGGTGGGGCTGAACTTCATCATCGCGCCGCTCGCGGTCTTCTACCGCGACCTCGAGCGCGTCGTGAAGCTGGGCCTGCGGGTGCTCTTCTACGGGGCGCCGGTGCTCTACCACTTCAACATCGGCAACCCGGTGCTGCACTTCATCTACGGCATCGACCCGCTCGCGGGCATCTTCGACCTGTACCGCGGGATGTTCTTCCCGCAGATCGTGGACTGGGTCTACGTGCTGCAGAGCCTGATCGGCTCGATCGTGATCTTCACGATCGGCGCGGTCGTGTTCCGCCGCTCCATCCCGCGCGTGCTGAAGGAGATCTGATGCCGACGCCCGTGATCTCGGTGGAGGACGTCGGGATCCAGTTCAAGATCAACCGCCGCCGGCAGCGCAGCCTGAAGGACCTCTTCGGCACGAAGCAGCGGCGGGAGGCGCCCGAGGAGTTCTGGGCCTTCCGCAACGTCAGCTTCGACGTGCAGCAGGGCGAGTCGATCGGGGTCGTGGGCCGGAACGGCCAGGGCAAGTCGACGCTGCTGAAGATCGTGGCGGAGGTGATCATCCCCGACGAGGGCACCGTGGAGGTGCGCCGCGGGGTGGCTCCCCTGATCGAGATCACCGGCGGGTTCGTCGACGACCTCTCGGTGCGGGACAACGTCTACCTGGCGGCGGGCCTGCACGGGAAGAGCCGGGAGCAGATCGACGACGAGTTCGCCGACATCATCGAGTTCGCGGAGATCAAGGACTTCGTGAACACGCCCTACAAGCACCTGTCGAGCGGCATGAAGGTCCGCGTCGCGTTCAGCGTCGTGTCCCGGCTGGACGAGCCGATCCTGCTCGTCGACGAGGTGCTCGCGGTCGGCGACCGCGGCTTCCGGCGCAAGTGCTACGCCCGCATCGAGGAGATGCTGGCCGACGGCCGGACGCTGTTCTTCGTGTCGCACAACGACGGCGACCTCAAGCGCTTCTGCAACCGCGGGCTCTACCTCGACGACCACGTCCTGAAGTTCGACGGGCCGATCGAGGACGCCTACGAGCGGTACACCGCCGACTACTCCTGACCGGGCCGCTCCCGCCCCGGGACGGGAGCGCGGGCCGGCTCAGGCGCGCGGGACCGGCTCGCCGCCGAAGGTGAGCCCGTACTCGTCGCCCGACTCGAGCCGGAGCTTGAAGGAGTGCTTCTCCTGCGGCCTGCGCAGGTCGAGCCGCTCGGCGAGGCCCGGCAGCACCCGCTGCGGCTCGCCGCCGTTCACGAGCTCGCCGACCTCCCCGCTCGTGAGCCCGAGGCCGTAGGTCTGCTCCAGCTGGTCGGCGACGGACGCCCGCTCCGCCTGCAGGGTCCGCACGCCGATGCCCGCCTGCCACCCAGCCGCCACGAGCGCGACCGCGGCGAGCACGCCGGCGACGACCCCGACGCCCCGCAGCCGGGTGCGCGAGCCGCGCCGCAGCCGGGGTGCGAACACGATCGGCAGGCAGATCAGGACCGTGGCGACCAGCAGCGCGGTCAGCGCGGGGAGGAAGACCAGGTTCTGGTCCTCGGCGAAGTACTCGATCGTCACGTGGGTCATCTCTTCCGGGCGAACGGCCGACGCTAACACCGGGCGGACGCCCCGACCGACTGCGACGCCGCGCACGCTCGGCCGACGTCCACCGCGACTGCCTATCCTTCCGGGCACCATGGCGAAGGACGCGGACGACGAGCTGGAACAGACCTGGACGAAGCGCGGCTGGGACCGGCTGCTGGTCGTCCAGCGCCCGGCGGTGCTGGCGCACCTCCGGGGCATCCGGAAGCGGCACCCGGAGGCGTCGCCGGAGCAGGTGCTGCGCATCCTCGAGAAGCGCTACCTCGCGGCCGTGACCGCGGGCGGCGCCGCGAGCGGCGCGGCCGCCGTGGTCCCCGGCGTCGGGACCATCGCCTCGGTCGGCATCAGCGGGGTCGAGACGGTCGGCTTCCTCGAGGCGAGCGCGCTGTTCGCGCAGTCGGTCGCCGAGGTGCACGGCGTCGCCGTGACGGAGCCGGAGCGCGCGAGCACGATGGTGATGGCGCTCATGCTCGGGCCGTCCGGGTCCAAGCTGGTCGAGCAGTTCACGGGCGAGATGAACGGCACCGGCGGTCCCCGCTCCGAGTACTGGGGGCAGGTGGTCGGCGACCGGATGCCCGTCAAGTTCCTGAAGCCCCTCGCCGACCGGGTGCGGCGCACCTTCCTCAAGCGGTTCGCGGCCCGTCAGGGCGGCAGCGTCGTGCTGCGGGCGGTGCCGTTCGGCGTCGGCGCGGTGATCGGCGGGGCCGGCAACCGCATGGCCGGCGGTCGCGTCGTCAAGGCGACGCGGGAGGCGTTCGGTGCGGCGCCGAGCGTCTTCCCGGGCGAGGTGCTGATCGGCGAGGCGGACGCCGACGAGCGGGCGCTCGACGGCGGCCACGTGGACTGAGCCCGCGGCCCGGCACCGTCCGGCCCCCACCGGTCGAGGCGCGCCCCGCGGGGCTCAGGACCCGTCCGCCGCCCGCTGCACCCGGAGCCAGACGAATCCGAGGGGCGGCAGCACGAGGCCCTCGCGGAGGTGCACCTCGGCCTCCGTCAGCAGCTCCTGCGCGGTCTCGGGCAGGGCGGCGAACCGCTCCGCGGCCACGACGCGCGGCCCGTCCGACAGGTTCGCGAGCACGAGGACCGTCCGCTCGACCCCCGGCCGCTGGTAGCCGAGCACGTGCGGGTCGTGCGTCTCGAAGCCGACGAGTGCGCCGCCCGCCAGCTCGGGAATGCTCCGTCGCACCGCGATGAGGCGCCGGAGCCCCGCGAACACGGCGCCGGCGTCGGTGCCCGGGTCGTCCCGCTCCGCGTACCGCGCCGCCGGGAAGGCCGGCCGGTGCACCCAGCGGCTGTCGCTCGCGTGCTCCGGCACCGCGAGGTAGGAGTGGTCGTTCAGCTGCCCGACCTCGTCGCCGAGGTACAGCAGCGGGATCCCGCCGGTCGACATCGCGACGCCGTGCGCGAGCAGCACCCGGGCGACCCCGTGCGGGTCGCCGGCCTCGACGCCCGCGAGCGACGCGGTGGTGCCGGAGACGCGGGCGTCCCCCGTGCGCGGGTTCTCCTGGAAGGGCACGCCCCGCGCGAACGAGCCGGGGAACCGGTCCACGTAGAAGGCGTTGAGGAAGCGGCGGTGCTCGAAGCCGTCGATCCCGAGCTCGGCGGCGTCCTCGTCCGCGAAGGTCCAGCCGATGTCGTCGTGGCTGCGCACGTAGTTCACCCAGGCGGTGCCCGGCGCGGTCGCGTGCCGGCGCTCGAGGGCCTGCGACAGCAGGCGGGCGTCCCGGGTCGCGAGCGCGTCCCAGATCAGCGCCATCTGCAGCGGGTTATACGACAGGCGGCACTCGTCCACGTCGATGTACTCCGCGACGCGGTCGGGGTGGACGATCGCCTCGGACTTGAAGACGACGGCCGGGGCGGCGATGGCGAGCACCGCGTTGAAGGCGCGGATCAGCGCGTGCGCCTCCGGCCGGTTCTCGCAGTCGGTGCCGAGCTCCTTCCAGATGAACGCTGCCGCGTCGAGCCGCAGGACCTCGACGCCCACGTTCGCGAGGAAGAGCATCTCCCCCGCCATCGCCTCGAACACCGCCGGGTTCGCGTAGTTCAGGTCCCACTGGAAGCGGTGGAAGGTCGACCAGATCCAGCGGCCGTCGGGCAGCTGCACGAACGAGCCCGGGTAGTCGTCCGGGAACACCTCGCGCGTCGTCCGCTCGTACAGGTCCGGGATCGTGCGGTCGGGGTGGATCCGGTAGAAGCCCTCGTAGCGCGGATCGCCCGCCACGGCGCCCAGCGCCCACTCGTGCTCGTCGCTCGTGTGGTTGAACACGAAGTCGACCACGAGGGAGATGCCGGCGGCGCGCAGGTCGGCCGCTAGGTCGCGCAGCTGCGCCGTCGTCCCGAGGCCCGGGTCGACCTCGCGGTAGCTGGAGACGGCGTAGCCGCCGTCCGAGTCGCCCGCGGGGGCCGCGAAGAGGGGCATCAGGTGCAGGTACGTCAGCCCGAGCTCGCGGAAGTACGGGATGCGGGCGCGCAGGCCCTTCAGGTCGCCGGCGTAGCGGTCGACGTAGCAGACCCCGCCCAGCATCCGGTGGTCCAGGTACCACGCGGGGTCCGCCTCCCGCACCGCGTCGAGGCGCCGCAGGTCCGGCGACCGCTCGGCCGCGGCGCGGGCGGCCGTCGCCACGACCGCCGCGAGCTGCTCGAGGCAGTCGGCGCGGTCGCCGTACACGTCGGTGAAGTGGCGGTACAGCCGCTCGAAGTGCGCATCCATGCGCCGCTCGAGCACGTCGTCGAGGACGGTGCCGGCCTCGGCCAGCCGGTCGCGCACGAAGGCGCGGGCGGCTGCCGCCTGCTGGGCGATCGTGAGCATCGGACCCCTTCGTCTCGCCCTCGATCCTCGGGAGGACGCTCCGCCGCGGTCAGTCCGGCGGCGCCCCGAAGGCGAGCACGAGCCCGATCACGACGAGCACGCCGAGCACCACCGACACGGTCGGCACCCAGGACGGTCGGCCGTCGCCGCTGCGCCGCAGGCGCACGAGGTTCAGCACGAGCAGCGTCGCGAGCATGAGCAGCACCGCGACGCCCCAGACCGGGCCGCCGATGCTCAGCACGGCGCACCGCAGGGCCGGCCCGCGTGCGCGGGCCGGCCCTCGAGACGGGAGCGACGGGTCAGGACGCGGCCTTCACCGTGCCGAGGGTGACCGACCCGGTCTTCGACTGGCCGTTGCGGCTCCACGTCACCTCGACCGTGCTGCCGCCCGGGTACGCGCGGACCTGCGCGGCGAGGTCCGTGAACGCGGTCGTCGGCACGCCGCCGACCGCGGTGATGACGTCGCCCTTCTGGATGCCGGCCTTCGCGGCCGGGCCGCCCGACGTGACCGTCGAGACCGGCACGCCGGCCACGTCGCCGCTCGTCGCGGTCTGGTTCGACGGGGACTCGATGCCGATCTGCCCGTGCGTCGGCTGCTCGCCCTTGATGAGCTCGTCCGCGATGCGCTTCGCGATGTTGGAGGGAATGGCGAAGCCGACGCCGATGCTGCCCGACTGCCCGCCGGTCGACGACCCGGTGCCCGCGATCGCGACGTTCACGCCGATCACGCGGCCCTGCGAGTCGAGGAGCGCGCCGCCGGAGTTGCCCGGGTTGATCGCCGCGTCGGTCTGCAGCACCGACAGGTAGATGTTCGAGGTCTGCGCCTGCGACTGCTGCCCGCCGTTGCCGTTGCCGTTGCCGTTGCCGAAGTTCCAGAAGTTGAAGGGGCTCTCGCCCTGCCCCTGTCCCTGCCCCTGGTCCTGCTGGCCCTGCTCGGGCACCGCGGACGAGGCGACCGCGATGCTGCGGTTCAAGGCGGAGACGATGCCGGTGGTCACGGTGTTCGGCAGGTTCAGCGGGGCGCCGATCGCGACCACGGAGTCGCCCACGTTCAGGTCGCTCGAGTCCGCGAAGGTCGCCGCGGTGAGGCCCGAAGCGTTCTCCAGCTTGATGACCGCGAGGTCGTTCAGCGGGTCGGTGCCGACGATCTTCGCCTTGTACAGGTGCCCGTCCGTGGTGGTGACCGAGATCGTGCCGCTCGAGCTGTCGCCGTCGAGCGTGACCACGTGGTTGTTCGTCAGCACGTAGCCGTCGGAGCTCAGCACGATGCCGGAGCCGGTGCCCGACTCGTTGGAGGCGGCCACCTGAATGGTCACGACGGAGGGCGAGGCCTTCGCGGCGACCGCGGAGACGGCGGTCGCGGTCGACGGGTTGTTGATGACGACGCCTGCTCCGGAGCCGTTGGCGTTCGAGGTGGAGACCGCCGAGGTCGGCTGGTTCACCGCGATCGCGATGCCCGCACCGAGCCCGCCGCCGATCAGCGCCGCCACCACCGCGGCGGCGACGACCGGCACGACGAGGCCGCGCCGCTCACGGCTGCGCCGGAACGCGGCTCCTTCGCGGTCGTCGGCCACCGTCGTGGTGACGGGCTCCGCCCGGGTGTCGGTGCCGTCCTCGTGCAGGTGGCCGCCGTCGGCGGTCGTCTCCGACCGCGGCTCCTCCGGCCGGTTGAAGTCGTCGCTCATGGTGCTCCTTCCAAAGCCTCTCCAGACTGCGGGTCGATCCTGTGCCGTTCTTATGAGCCTCGGAAGGACCGCCTGGGCATCCCGCGCCTCGTACAGTCGGACCGTGGACCTGACCGCGCCGTGGCGGCGCGCCGCCGCCGGCGCCGGCCTGCTGGGCGCCGACGGCCGCCCCGGCACCACCGTCTTCGCGGAGATGAGCGCCCTCGCGCTCGCCACCGGCGCGATCAACCTGGGCCAGGGCTTCCCCGACACCGACGGCCCGGCCGAGGTGCTGGCGGCCGCCCGCGAGGCGATCGGGGCCGGCCTCAACCAGTATCCGCCGGGCCGGGGCACGGCGGCGCTCCGCGAGGCGATCTCGCGGCACCAGCACCGGTGGTACGGCCTCGAGGTCGACCCCGCGACGGAGGTGCTCGTGACCGCGGGCGCCACCGAGGCGCTCGCCGCGGTGCTGCTCGCGTTCGTGGAGCCGGGCGACGAGGTGCTCACCCTCGAGCCCGCCTACGACGCCTACGGCGCCCTGGTCGCGCTCGCGGGGGGCGTCCACCGCACGGTCCCCATGGCGTGGCCCGACTTCCGGCCGGACCCCGAGCGCCTCGCGGCGGCCGTGACCGACCGCACCCGCATCGTGCTGCTGAACACGCCGCACAACCCGACCGGGACCGTGCTCGACGAGGCCGCGCTCCGTGCGGTCGTCGCCGCGGCCGCGCGCCACGACGCGCTGATCGTCACGGACGAGGTCTACGAGCACCTGCTGTTCGACGGGGTGCGCCACGTGCCGGTCGCGACCCTGCCGGGCGCGGAGGACCGGACGATCACGATCTCCTCCGGCGGCAAGACCTTCAGCACGACCGGGTGGAAGATCGGCTGGCTCACGGGTCCGGAGCGGCTCGTGTCGGCGACCCTCGCCGTCAAGCAGTTCCTGACGTACGTGAACGGCGCCCCGTTCCAGCCCGCGATCGCGGTCGGGCTGGACCTGCCGGACGAGGTCTTCGCAGGGATCGCGGCGCGGCTGCAGGCGGGGCGCGACGCGCTCGCCGGCGGGCTCGGAGCCGCGGGCTTCCCGGTCTCGACGCCGCAGGCGGGCTACTTCCTGATCGCCGACGGCGCGCCCCTCGGCTTCCCCGACGCGACGGACCTGTGCCGCCGCCTGCCGGACCTCGCCGGGGTGGTCGGCATCCCGGTGGCGGCCTTCTGCCGAGGGCAGCAGGCGGAGGCGGTGCGCAGCCTCGTCCGCTTCGCCTTCTGCAAGTCGCCCGCGGTGCTCGCCGAGGCGTCTGAGCGCCTCGCCGCCCTCCGCCCCTGACCGCCGCGCACCGCTTCACGTCGCGACGCGGCACGGTCCCGGCCCTCAGCATCGTGCCGCGTCGCGACGCGGGTGCGGGCCGCGGCGCTCAGCCCCGCGGCACCACCGTGTAGCGCCGCAGCGCGAGCGCGGGGTTCGCGGCCCGCACCTCGCGGATCCGCTCGGGGTCGAGGTCCGCGACCGCCACGCCCGGCTCCTCCCCCAGCTCGGCGAGCACGTCGCCGGCCGGGTCGAGCACCAGGCTCGTGCCGATGCCGGCCGGCGGCACCTGTCCGGCAGCCGCGACGAAGGCCGTGTTCTCGATCGCTCGAGCGCTCACCAGCGTCCGCCAGTGGTGCGCCTTCCGGGGACCGGGCACCCAGTCGGCCGGCACGAGCACCAGGTCGACGCCGGCGTCGGCGAGCAGCCGGGTGACCTCCGGGAAGCGCAGGTCGTAGCAGGTCTGCAGCCCGACGCGGAGGCCGTCGACGACGAAGGTCTGCGGCGGCTGCAGCACGCCCGGCTCGACGAACCGGCTCTCCGTCGCCCCGAACGCGTCGTACAGGTGCGTCTTGCGGTAGACGGCGACGACGCCCGCGCCGTCGACGGCGACCGCCGCATTTCGGAACCGCGCGCCGGCTCCCGTCTCGACGAGGCCGAACGCGACGGTCGCACCCGTCGTCGCGGCGACGTCGCGGACGCCGTCCACGAACGGCCCGTCGAGCGGCTGCGCGTGCGCCGCGAACCCCGGCCCCATGGGGTCGGTGAAGTACGAGGCGTACTCGGGCAGCACCACGAGGCGCGCGCCGTCGTCCGCGGCCCGGCGGACGAGCCCGGTCGCCGTCCGCAGGTTCGCGGCGACGTCGTCGCCCGGCCCGAACTGCCCAACCGCGACCCGCACCACGGTCCCGAGGCTAGGCGGTCCGCGAGCGGCGGAGCCCGTACGTGCGGCCCTCAGGTGCAGTTGCGGCGGCACGGGTCACGGCAACTGCACCTGAGCGCCGCAGATGCGCGGTCGGAACTCCGCCGACACGAAGAAGGCCCGGATCCGACGAGGATCCGGGCCTTCTGCTTCGTGGTTGCGGGGGCAGGATTTGAACCTACGACCTCTGGGTTATGAGCCCAGCGAGCTACCGAACTGCTCCACCCCGCGTCGCAGGAGCAACGCTACCACGGGGGCGGAGCCGCTCGGTTCAGCCGCCGGCGCGGATGGCCCGCTCGAGGGCGCTCTGCAGGGCCTCGTCCTGACGGGCGGCCTCGACGAGGTCCCCGTCCGCGTAGGCCTGCTGGCGGGCCTGCAGCGCCTTGTTGGCGTCCTGCAGGGCCTGCTGGAGCGCGGCGTTGTCGGTCGAGCCGGAACCGGAACCGGAGCCGGAACCCGACCCGGAGCCGGAGCCCGAGCCCGAGCCGCCGCCCGTGCTCGGCGTGCCCGTGCTCCCGCCCGAGCCGTTGCCGCTGTCGGGGGTGCTCGTGCCGGAGTCGCCGCCGAACAGGGCGTTCAGCGACTCGTCCAGGGTGTCGCCGATCTGCACGTTGTCGCCGAACGCCGTCAGCACCTTCCGCAGCAGCGGGTAGGTCGAGCCGGACGCCGACTGCACGTAGACGGGCTGCACGTAGAGCAGGCCGCCGCCGACGGGGATCGTCAGCAGGTTGCCCGGGATCGTGTTGGACCCGCCGCTGCCGCCGACGTTCAGGAGCGCCAGCTGGTTCCGGATCGTCGCGTCCGACTGGAACTGGCCCTGCACCTGCGACGGCCCGAGCACGGTGGTGTCCGGCGGCAGCACCAGCAGGCGCAGCTTGCCGTAGTCGGCCCGCTTCTGCCCCTGCGTCGACCCCGCGTCCGCGTCCGCGGCGAGGTACCCCGTGAGGCGGCCGCGGGTGTCCTGATCCGTGGTCGTCTGCGCCGGGATGTACGTCGTGTACAGGGAGAAGGTCGAGCCGGACTGCCCCGGCAGCCTCAGCGTCAGGTAGTACGGCGGCTGCAGCGTCGAGGGCCCGCTGTTCGCGTTCGGGTCGACGTTCGTGCCCGCCGCCGCCGCGGCGGCGGCGTTCCCGTTGGTGTTCCGCGCCGACGGGTCGGGCGGGGTCCGCCACTGGTCGTCGGCCGTGTACCAGGACACCGGGTCGGTGACGTGGTAGCGCTCGAGCACCGAGCGCTGCACGCGGAACAGGTCCTCCGGGTAGCGCACGTGGCTCATCAGCTCGCCGCTCATCTGCGACAGCGGCTGCACCGTGTCGGGGAAGACGCTGCGCCAGGCCTTCAGCACCGGGTCGTTCGCGTCCCACGCGTAGAGCGTGACCTTGCCCGTGTAGGCGTCGACGGTGGCCTTCACCGAGTTGCGGATGTAGTTCACCTGGTCGGTGACGTAGCTCGGTGTCGCGGTGTTGCTGTTCTGCAGGGCCTGGGAGAGGCTCGTCTGCGCGCTGTACGGGTACGAGCTCGCCGTCGTGTAGCCGTCGACGATCCAGACGATCCGGCCGTCGACCACCGAGGGGTAGGGGTCGTTGTCGATCGTCAGGTAGGGCGCGACCTTCTGCACGCGGGTGACCGGGTTGCGGTCGTACAGGATCTGCGACTGCGAGTTCACGCCGTCGGTCGACAGCAGGATCTGGTCGGAGGAGAACTTCAGCGCGTAGACGAGGCGGTTGAACCAGTTGCCGACGCTCGGCCCGCCGTTCCCGTCGTAGGTGTTGTTCTGCTGCGTCTCGCCCCCGGTGCCGCCCGCGTAGTCGAGCTCGATCGGGCGGGTGCCCTTCGGCGCGCCGACGACGGAGAACCGCGGCGAGTTCTCACCGAAGTAGATGCGGGGCTGCTGGATGTCGAGGTCGCCCGTGGTGGGGATGTTCGACTCGAAGAACTCCGGCGAGCCGTTGCCGGAGCGCTGGTTGCCGTAGGCGGCGACCAGGCCGTAGCCGTGCGTGTAGACGAAGGCGTCGTTGAACGGGGTCGGGTTCGGCACGCCCTGCTGGTAGAGCTCGCGCACCGCCACGACCGCGTCCCGGCTCTCGCCGTCGATCGTGTAGCGGTCGACGTCGAGCTGCTGGGGGAAGCGGTAGTACTGCCGGAACTGCTGCAGCTGGTCGAAGGTGCGGCCGACGACGTCCGGGTCGATGATGCGGATGTTCGCCGTCGTCGTCGCGTCCTGGCGGAGCGCCCCGGGCTGCGCGTCCGTCTTCGCGTCGTACGGGATCTCCGTCACGTCGTTGATGCCGAACGCGGTGCGCGTGCTCCCGATCGCCCGTTCGATGTAGGGCTGCTCCAGCTGCCGCTCGTTCGGCCGCACCTGCAGGTTGAACATCGCCCACGGGAAGATCGAGCCGACGACGATCGAGGACACGACGAGCAGCGCGGAGCCGATCAGCGGCAGGCGCCACCGCCCGACCGCCGCGGTCACGATGAAGAGCGCGGCGACGAGCACCGCGATGACGGCGAGGATCAGCCGGCCGGGGATCACCGCGTTCACGTCCGCGTACGCGCCGCCGGTGATCCGGCCGCCGGTCGCCGGCTCGTAGAGCGTCGTGAACTGGTCGATGAAGAGGCTGACCGCCTGCAGCAGCACGAACACCGCCACCGTCACGGCGATCTGCACCCGCGCGGCGCGCGAGACCCGGATGTCGCGGCCGACGACCCGCACGGCGCCGTAGAGGTAGCTGGTCGCCACCACCGCGATGATCGAGACCACGAGGACGGCGGAGGCGAAGCCGACGATGCCGTGCAGCGCGGGCAGGACGAACAGGTAGAAGCCGATGTCCAGCCCGAACTGCGGGTCGGTGCGCCCGACCGGCTGCGAGTGCAGCAGCAGCAGCACGGGCTGCCAGCGCGCGGCGGCGGAGACGCCCGCGAACAGGCCGATCACCGCGGGCACGCCGAACATCACGAACCGGCGCAGCGGCTCGATCACCTGCTGGTAGCGGTCGAGCTGCGCGGTCAGCTTCGCGTACACGGGACGCAGCCGGTACGCCAGCTGGATCGTCACCGCGACGGGCACGGCCATGCCGAGGAACCCGATCACGAAGAGCAGCGAGATGGTCAGCCACTCCGTGTAGAGGACCGATTGGAACCCGAGCTGGCCGAACCAGAGCGCGTCCGCGTAGAGCCCCGCGAAGAGGAAGAACCCGATGAGGATGACCACCACAACGCCGAGGGTGATCGCGAGAGCCGCGCGCCTGCGTCGTGCCGGCGCTGGTGCTGGCGTCGTCACCCGGCCGAGGATACCGGCGCCGAGCAGGTCGGGAGGCCCTGCGCGGAACCCCGCTCGCGCACGTGCTCGAGCGCGTCCAAGGCGCCCGCGAGGGTCTTCACAGGCACCACATCGAGGCCTGCGGGCACGTGCCCGGCGACCTCGTCGCAGTTGCCCTCCGGCGCGAGGAACAGCGTCGCGCCGGCGGCTCTCGCGGCGGCCATCTTCTGGCGGATCCCGCCGATCGGGCCGACGGCGCCGTCGCCGCAGATGGTGCCCGTGCCCGCGACGTGCCGGCCGCCGGTCAGCGAGCCGGGCGTCAGCTTGTCGATCACGCCGAGCGCGAACATCATCCCGGCCGACGGACCGCCCACGTCCTCGATGCGGATGTCGACCTCGAACGGGAAGTCGAACGACGCGGTCGTCGCGACGCCGAGCAGCGGCCGCGTCGAGCCGTCGGAGAGCGGCACGGCGCGCGGCTCGACCTCGAGCGTGCGGCGGGCGCCGTCGCGCTCGACCACGATGCTGGAGCGGCGGGTCCCGCCCGCGATCACGTCGTTCTGCAGGGCGCAGGAGTCGTCGACCGCCTCGCCGTCGTAGGACACCACGACGTCACCGGGCTCGAGCACGCCCGCGGCGGCGGTGCCGCGACCGACCGTCGCGATCCGCACGTCGCCCTCGACGCGGTCGCCGAGCTGCGTCAGCGCGGCCGCGACGGCGCTGCGCTGGCTCGCGGTCATGTCCGCGGCGCTCTGCTGCTCGTTCTGCTTCAGCGTCGTGCCCGCCGGGAAGACCGACTCGAGCGGCACCACGGCCTGAGTCGGGTTGACCCAGGCCAGCGCCAGGTCGATCCAGGAGGGACCGCCGGACGGGCTGCCCAGCACCGAGACGGTCAGGAGGTCGAGCCGGCCCTTCCCCGTCGGGTACGTCGTCTCCTCGGGGATCGAGATCAGCGGCCGCCGGTCCTTCCCGGTGCCGGAGGCGCCGAGCACGTCGAAGACGGGCCCCGGCCGCTCCACGGCGTAGGGCGACGGCAGGAGGGCGACGACGAGGACCGCGACCACGGCGCCGACGGCCGTGATGCCGCGCCACGGCAGCGGGCGGCGGGAGGAGCGGGGCGCGCGCATGGATCGCCTAGCGTAGGCGCATGGTCGATGAGCCGGACGACCGCGAGCCGGACCTGCAGGAGATGCTCCGACGCATGCTGTCCGGCGGCACCCCGCCCGACACCGCTGCGCTCGCCAAGGCGATGGGCCTGCCGGGCGGCGCCTCCGCGCTGGAGCAGCTGATGGCGCAGCTGCGCCAGTCGATGTCGCAGCCCGACGGGCGCATCGACTGGGGCATCGCGACCGAGCAGGCCGCCGCGGCGGCGGGCGCGGGCGCCCTGTCGGCGACCGACCGGCAGGTCGACGAGGTGCGCCAGGCGTTCACGGTCGCGCAGCTCTGGCTGGACGAGTCGACGTCGTTCGAGACGCTGCCCGAGTCGCCGACCGCGATGACCCGCACGGAGTGGGTGCGCGCCACGATGCCCTTCTGGGTGCAGCTGGCCGAGCCGGTCGCGATCCGCATCGCCGAGTCGCTGTCGACGATCTTCACCGACCGGATCCCGCCGGAGATCGCCGGGGAGCTCGCCGCCCGCATGCCCGACGCCGGCCGGATGCTGCGGCAGGTGTGCGGCACGATCTTCGCCGCGCAGCTCGGCGCGGTGGTCGGGGGGCTCGCGTCCGAGGTGGTCTCGGGCGGCGACGTCGGCGTCCCGCTGCTGCCGGACGGCCGCGCGGCGCTGCTGCCGCAGAACCTCGACGCGTTCGCCGAGGGCCTCGACATCGACCTGCAGCAGGTCGCCCTGCACCTGGCGGTCCGCGAGCTGGCGCACGCGCGGCTGTTCCGCAACGCCCGCTGGCTGCGCCTGCAGCTGACGAGCACGATCCGCGACTTCGCCGAGGACCTCGGCGTCGACGTCGACCAGGTGGAGCGCTTCGCGGAGGGCTTCGACCCGACCGACACCGAGCGCCTCAAGGAGGCGTTCTCCTCCGGCGAGCTGATCCCGCCGAAGACGCCCACGCAGGAGGCGGCGCTGGCCCGGCTCGAGACGACGCTGGCGCTCGTCGAGGGCTGGGTCGACGTGGTCACCGCCGATGCGACGAAGCGGCTGCCGAAGGCGGACGCGATCGCCGAGACGGTGCGGCGCCGGCGGGCGACCGGCGGCCCCGGCGAGCAGGCGTTCGCCTCGCTCGTCGGCCTGGAGCTCCGCCCGCGCCGGCTGCGCGAGGCCGCGTCGATGTGGCGCACCGTCACCGACGCCGTCGGCGCGGAGGCGCGGGACGCGCTCTGGTCGCACCCGGACCTGCTGCCGACGGCGGCCGACGTCGACGACCCGGCGGCGCTCGTCGCCCGCCTGACCGGGGGCGAGCCGCCGAAGGACGACGTCGACCGCGAGCTGGAGGACCTCCTCCGCGGCGAGGAGCCCCCTCCCCCGGTCTGATCCGGTCGTGCCCGTCCCGGGCGCCGGCCTGTGGACGGCTGCCAGCGCGGCGACGGGTCGAGGGGCACCATGCCCGCGTGCTCAGGATCGATCCCGCCGTCCGTCCGCTCTGGCGCTCGGTCGACGCCGTGCAGTTCGGCGACGACCCCGTCGTCGCCGTGCTCGACCCGGTGCCGCCCGGCGGCGACCGGCTGCTCGCGGCGCTCGTGCGGGGCATCGACCGGGCCGGCCTCGACGCCGAGGCCGCCGACGCGGGCATCGACCCGGCCGCGGTGGCCGCGCTGCGGCGCGCGGTCGCGCCGGCCCTCGCGGTCGCGCAGCCCCTCGACGCCGGCCTCCGGGTCGGCCTCGAGGGGCCGCCCGACCTCGTCCGCGCGCTCGGCCCGCTCCTCGCCCTCGAGGAGGCGGCGGAGCCGCAGCTGGTCGTCCTCGCCGCCCACCACCTGGTCGCGCCGGCGGCGAGCGTCCGCCACCTGCGGGAGGACCGGCCGCACCTCGCGGTCGTCTTCGGGGACCAGGCCGTCACGATCGGGCCCCTCGTCGTGCCCGGGACGAGCCCCTGCCTGCACTGCGCCGAGCTGCACCGGCTCGAGGAGCCGGGCCGCCGCGCCGTCGGCGCGCAGCTGCTGCGCCGCGACCGGTCGCGCACCGCCGGGGCGCTGCCCGTCCGGCTGCGGGCCGCCCTCGTCCTGACCGAGGTGCTCGCCCTCGCCCGGGCCGGCGCACCGACCCGGCTGGAGGGCGCCGCGCTGCGGCTGACCCCCGACGGCCCGGTCAGCCGGCTGCCGCGGCCCTGGCACGAGCGGTGCCCGTGCCGCTGGGACCGGGCGTCTGCCGGGTCCCCGGCGGCGCCAGCTCCGCGAGGAACCGCGACGCCCGTCGCTCCCCCGGCCGGGGCGCCGCGCTCCGCGCCCACGACAGCCGCAGCCGGTCCCGCGCCCGCGTGACGCCGACGTAGAGCAGCCGGCGCTCCTCCTCCAGCTCCGCGGGCGTGCGGGCGTAGGCGATCGGCAGCAGCCCCTCCGAGCAGCCCACGAGGAAGACGACCGGCCACTCCAGGCCCTTCGCGGCGTGCAGGGTGAGCAGCGTGACCGCCGCCCGCGGCGGCTCGTGCTGGGCGGCGGCCCGCTCGGCGAGGTCGGCGACGAACGCCGGCAGCGCCGTGCCGGGCGGCGCCTGCTCCGCGAGGGTGCCGAGCGCGTCGAGCAGCTCCCACTGCGTGCGCTGCTCCCCGGGTCCCTCCGGCGCGTGGTGCGTGTGCCCGAGCTGGCGGAGCGCGTCGCTCACCGTCTTCACGAGCGGCTCCTCGACGCGCGCCGCGACCGCCGCGCGCAGCAGCTCCACGGCCTTGCGCACCACCGGCTGCTCGAAGTAGCGGGTGGAGCGCCCGGTCGTCACCGGCACGCCCGCGCCGGTCAGCGCCTGCTCCAGCAGCGCCGTCTGCGCGTTGATCCGCACCAGCACCGCCACGTCCGCCGGTGGGGTCCCGCCGGCGAGCTGCGCGGCGACCGCCTGGGCGACCCCCTGCGCCTCCTCCGCGTCCGACCCGAACGCGCGCACCTGCACCGCCGGGTCGCGCGGATCCGCCGCGCGGCGCACGGCGGTCAGGGTCAGCGCCCCGCGGCGCCCGGTCATCAGGGCGTTCGCGCTCCTGACCACGCCGTCGACCGAGCGGTAGTTGTGCTCCAGCCGCACCACGGTGGCGCCCGGCCGCTCGCCGAACCGCAGCAGGTGATCCGCCTGCGCACCCGCGAAGGAGTAGATCGTCTGGCTCGCGTCGCCGACCACGCAGACGTCGCGGTGCTCCCCGAGCCACGCCGTCAGCAGCGCCTGCTGGGCGGGCGACACGTCCTGGTACTCGTCGACCGTGAAGAACCGGTACTGCTCGCGCACCTCGGTGGCGACCTGCGGCTCGCTCTCGATCATGCCGGCCGTCGCGAGCAGCACGTCCTCGAAGTCGATCAGCCGCTGCTCGTCCTTCAGCGTCTCGTACAGCTGCTGCAGCCGGACCATCGCGTCCACGTCGACCCCGTCGGGCAGCGCCCGCGACGCGGCGGCCGCCGCGTACTCGTCGAAGCCCATCGCGCTCGCCTTGCGGTACTCGATCTCCGAGGCGGCGTCCTTCAGGCCCGCGGGCGGCAGCCCGAGCCGCAGCACCTCCGCCGCCCGGGCGACCACCCGCGCCTTCGAGTCGAGCACCGACGGCGCGGGCGTGCCGATCACCTGCGGCCAGAAGTGGTTCAGCTGGGCGAGCGCCGCGGAGTGGAACGTGCGCGCGGCGATGCCGGGCGCCCCGAGCGCCGCGAGCCGGGAGCGCAGCTCGGCCGCGGCGCGGGTCGTGAAGGTGAGCGCCATCACCCGCTTCGGCGGGAAGACCCCGGTCGCGACGCCGTAGGCGATCCGGTGCGTGATGGTCCGGGTCTTGCCCGTGCCGGCTCCCGCGAGCACGCACACGGGGCCCGCGAGCGCCTCCGCGGCGACGCGCTGCTGGTCGTCCAGCGCGTCGAGCAGTCGCTCCGCCTCGGTCACCAGCCGCCCGGGAGCGGAGCCCCGTACCAGTGCTCGATGATCGCGCGGGCGATCGACGTGCGGCCCGGCAGGCGCACGCGGGTCCCGAGCGCGGCGACCAGATCGTCCCGGCTCCAGAAGCGGGCCTCGCGGATCTCGACGCCGTCGACGACCGGGTCGACGCGGCCGCCCGGCAGGGTGCGGGCGAGGAAGCCGATCATCACGCTCGCGGGGAACGGCCACGGCTGCGAGCCGAGGTAGACGCACTCCCCCACGTCGACGGACGTCTCCTCCGCGGTCTCGCGCCGCACCGCCGCCTCGAAGGACTCCCCCGGCTCCACGAAGCCGGCGAGCACCGACCAGCGGTCCTCGGGCCACGCCAGGTTCGACGCGAGCAGCAGCCGGTCCTGCTCGTCGACCACGCCCATGATCACGGCCGGGTCGGTGCGCGGGAAGACGTGCTCGCCGCTCGCCTCGTCCTCGAAGCCGGCCGGGTGCCGGACCCAGCCGCCCCGAGCGGGCGCGGTGGGGTGGCCGGTGCGGGGCGAGAAGCCGGACGCGGCGTGCCAGTTCGCGAGCCCCAGCAGCTCCGCGAAGACGCCGGCGTCGCGGTCGCCGAGCCCGTCCCCGTCGAGCCGGAGGTCCGCCCAGGCCGCGTCGGGGAAGGCGGACTCGTCCTTCACGACGGCGCCGAGCACCGCCGCGCCCGCCGCCAGCTCCGGATCGCCCGGCAGCGCCCGGCCGAGGCGGAGCAGCAGCGCGTCCGCCGGCACCCGGTCGGCCGGCAGGTAGGCCAGGCGCACCGGGTCGCCGGGCGCGCGCAGCGCCCGCCGCGCGGCCAGCACGACGACCCGGGTCGACGGGTCCGCGAGCGCCTCGTCGATCGCGACGTCCCGGTCCGCCGCGGCGCGGTCGATGCCGCTGCGGCCGAGGACGAGCCGCTCCTCGAAGTCCGACCTCATCGCCCGCACCACCCCTCCCGGCCCCCGGACACGCCGGTCCGCCCGGAGCCGCCGCTCGCCCCCCGACCTAGCCTGGCCGGCATGCCCAGGCACCGTTTCACCCTAGCCGCGCTCGCCACGCTGGCCGTGCCCGGGCTCGACGTGGCGGTCACCCGCACGTTCACGGGCGGCGGCGACGGGCAGTACGACGCCGCCCTGATCACCGACGCGCTCGGCAGCCACTTCATCGTGCGCGCTCCCGTCGACCGCTCGTCCGCGGAGCGCCTGGAGGCCGAGGAGCGGGCGCTCGGCGCCCTGACGTCGGGAGCCCGGGCCCGCCTGCCCTTCGACGCGCCGACCGTCGTCGGCGTGCTGCCGAAGCCCCGGACCGTCGTCGGCGGCTACATCGAAGGGGTCCGGCTGCAGCCCCCGGTGGTGCGGCCCGACGGCCCGCTCGCCGGCTCGGTGGGGCGCGCCCTCGCCGCCGTGCACGACCTGCCGGCCGCCGTCGTCGCGGACGCGGGGCTGCCCGTGGCGAGCGCCGCGGACTGCGCACGCGCGGTCGACGAGCTGGTGCGCCGGGCCGACTCCTGCGGCGACGTCCCGCTCGAGCTGGTGGGGCGCTGGTCGGCGGCCGCGGCGGACCCCGCCCTGTGGCGGTTCCGCCCCACCGTCGTCCACGGCGCGATGGGGGCGGAGTGCGTGCTCGTGGACCGCGAGGGCGAGCGGGTCACGGGGCTGCTCGGCTGGGGCTTGCTGGCCGTCGGCGACCCCGCCCGCGACCTCGCCTGGGCCCTCGGCCTGCCGGAGCCCGGCGCACCCGCCGCGGTGCTCGGCGCCTACGCGGCGGCCCGCCCCCAGGAGCACGACCCGGCGCTGGCGCAGCGGGCGCTGCTCTACGCCGAGCTCGAGCTGGTCCGCTGGCTGCTGCACGGCCTCGAGCGCCGGGACCCGGTGGTCGTGGAGGACGCCGTGCAGATGCTCGAGGCGCTGCTCGCCTCGGTCCTCGAGCACACCGCGGGGTCGCTCGGGCACGACCGCATGCCGCCCCTGACGGTGGCCGAGGTCGAGCGGATGCTCGCGGCCCGTCACGCCGCGCCGCTCGCCGCCCAGGCCTCGAGCAGCTCCTCCTCGGAGTAGAGCCGCTCGGGCCGCACGACCCGGTCGTGCGCGATGTAGTAGAACGCCGCGTCGACCGACTCCGGGTCGAGGCCCTCCCGCTGCGCGTAGGCGAACCGGTAGAGCGCCAGCTGGTACTGCTTCAGCTCCGCGTCGGCGCGCGTGGCCGGCGGCGCGCCGGTCTTCCAGTCGACGATCTCGACCCGGTCGCCGCGGCGGTAGACCGCGTCGATCTTGCAGATCAGGATGCGGCCGGCGAAGGGCACCTGGATCTCGGTCTCGACCTCCAGCGGCTCGAGCCCGCCCCACTCGCTCGCCTCGAAGGTCGCCTGCAGCACGTCGAGGCCGGGCACGTCGTCGCCCTGCTGCAGCTCGTCGTCGCCGCCGAGGAGCCCGGCGTCCACGACCTCGGCCGACCCCGCCACGCCCGCCCGGTGCTCGACCCAGGCGTGGAAGACCGTGCCGAGCCGGGTCGCCCGGTAGGGCCGCTCCGGCATCGGTCGCCGCACCCGGTCGACCACCGCGGCCGCGTCGTCGACGTAGTCCTTGAACCGGGACGCCGGGATCCGGTCGGGCAGGCGGGTCGCGGGGCCGCGCTCGCGCCGCGCCCGCTCGGCGAGCAGCACGTCGACCGTCTCCGCCCAGGCCCCGCCGTCCCCGGTCGCCTCCCGCACCGCGGCCGCCGCGTCCTCCACCGCCGCGCGCCGGCCGCCCAGCGGATCGGCCGGCCAGCGGAAGGTCGCGGCCGGGGTGCCCTCCGGCGCGGTGTCCGACTCCGGGGCCTCCGGCGGCGCGGGCACCACGCCCGCCTCGACGAGGTCGGTCAGGAACGGGGACGGGCGGCGCCACCGGGTCTGCGTCGCCCAGAAGGAGCCGGTCACGAGCAGCCGGTGGCGGGCGCGGGTGACGGCGACGTAGGCGAGCCGCCGCTCCTCCGCGCCGAGCATCGCGCCGACGGCGGCCTTGAAGCGGGCGAGCTCGGTCTTCAGCGCCTTCCGGTCGGCGAGCCCGCGCCACGCCAGCTCGGGCAGCTCGGCCGCGTCGCCGCGGAAGGGCCACGGCAGCACGCCGGGCGACAGCCAGCCCTTCGTGCCGCTCTGCGGCTTGGCCGGCAGCTCGTCGGCGACGAGCCGCGGCACCGCGACGACGTCCCACTCGAGGCCCTTGGACCCGTGGACGGTCAGCACCTGCACGGTCCCGGGCTCGGGCGGCTCGGGCCGCGGCGACAGGTCCTCCTTCTGCTCCGCGGTCTGCAGCCAGCCGAGGAAGCCGCCGAGCGTCGCCGACTCCGCGACCGCGAGGTAGCCGGCGACGGCCTCCTCGAAGGCGTGGAGCGGAGCCGGTCCGCCTCGGCGCTCGTTCGCCGCGACCTCGATGTCGAGCCGCAGCGCCTCGACGACCAGCCGGATGAAGGAGGCGAGGTCGCCGCCGGCGCGGAGGCGGAGGCCGGCGAACAGCCGCCCCGCGTCGGTGAGGCGCGCGAGGCCCTCGTCCGTGAAGCCGCGGATCGCGCCGTGCCCGCGCCGCCGCGCGAGGAAGTCGAGGGCGTCGACGATGGAGGCGGCCTCGCCCTCCGCCAACGAGCGCTGCAGCGCCTCGGCCACGGCGGGCTGCAGCCGCTGCTCGCGCGGGTCGTGGGTCTCGAGCCAGCGGGCGAGGCCCTGCAGCGCCTGCAGGTCGGCGGGGCCGATGCGCCAGCGGCCGCCCGCGAGCAGCCGGAGCAGCTCCTGCCCCGCCCCCGCGTCGTGCACGACGCGCAGGGCGGCCACGAGGTCCATCACCTCCGGCTCGAGGAGCAGCCCGCCGACGCCCAGCACGTGGTAGCGGACCCCGGCCCGCCGGAAGGCGGCGAGGAACTCCGGCAGCGTCCGGCGCGCCCGCAGCAGCATCGCCGCCGACGGCGGCGACCCCGCCGGCACCGCGAGCCGCTCGGCGAACCAGGCCGCCACGTGATCCGCCTCGTCCGTCAGCGTCTCGCCGAACCACGAGTCGACCGGCTCGGCCGAGGCGACCGGCGAGGCCTCCAGCCGCTGCACCTCCACGCGGGACGCGGCGGTCAGCGGGTCGGCGATCGCGTTCGCGGCCGCGAGGATCGCGGTGCCGTTGCGCCAGCTGGTGCTGAGGGCGTGCACCGGCACCGCGGCGGCACCGGCCCCGCCCTCGGCGCGCGACGCGCCGAAGGCGGCCGCGAAGCCCTCGAGGTTGGCGGCCGAGGCCCCGCGCCAGCCGTAGATGGACTGGTGCGGGTCCCCGACCGCCATCACCGCCCCGCCCCCGAACAGCCGGGCGAGCAGCCGCGTCTGCACCACCGACGTGTCCTGGTACTCGTCGAGCAGCACGACCCGGTGCCGACGCCGCAGCTCGGCGACGACGTCGGGCGCCGCGTCCGTGATCTCGAGCCCCAGCGCGACCTGGTCGCTGAACTGCACGGCGCCGGCCGCGCGCTTCGCGGCCCGGAAGGCGTCGACCAGGTCGAGCAGCACCGGCAGCGTCTCCGCCGGCGCGAGCGCGTCGGCGACGTCGGTCCGCAGCTCGTGGCGCGCCCAGGGCAGCGCGGCGATCGCGGCGCCGTACGCGTCGGCGAACGCGCGCACGTCGCCCGTGTCCGCGGCGTGCTCCCCCACGCCGTTCGCCAGCGCGAGCACCAGCTCGGTGATGCGGTCGGCGCCGAGGTCGAGGGCGCCGAGGCGGTCGTCCTCGTGCTCGAGCACCGTGCGGCGCGCGAGCTGCCACGCCGACGCGTCGCCGAGGACGACGCCGTCCGCGTCGCGGCCGATGCGGACCGCGTGGTCGCGGTACAGGCCGTTGGCGAAGGCGTTGTAGGTCGAGACGACGGGCGGGTCGAACGGGTCGTACCCCGCGGCGAGCCCGGCCGCGGCGAGCCCGCGCAGCCGGTCGCGGATGCGCTCCGCCAGCTCGGACGCCGCCTTGCGGGTGAAGGTGAGGCCGAGCACCTGCGGCGCCTCGACGAGCCCGTTCGCGAGCAGCCAGAGCACGCGCATCGCCATCGTCTCGGTCTTGCCGCTGCCGGCGCCCGCGACGACGAGCGCCGGCCCGAGCGGCGACTCGATCACGCGGCGCTGCTGCTCGGTCGGCGGGTGCAGCCCCAGCCGCTCCGCGATCCGCGCCGCCGGCACCCGCGCCTCAGCCACCGCACACCTCCGGCACCCGCAGCAGCCACGGCTTGAAGGGGCTCTGCCCGTGCCGCAGCTGCGGTTCCACCGCGCCCTCGAAGGACGCCCCCGCCATCCCCTCGGCCGCCTCGCGCAGCCGCCGCCGCAGCTCCCCCGCGCGGCTCTCGTCGAGCGCGTCCTGCGCGAGCCAGTCGAACGGCTGCTGCGTCGTCATCCGCACGTACAGGAGGGCCGCGCCGGCCGACGGCGGCGCGGCGGGCACGTCGGGCACGGCCCCGCTCGCGAGCGCGAGCTGGTAGACGCCCAGCTGCGCGTGCTCGGGCAGGTCCTTCCTCGCGACCCGGCCGCTGCCGGTCTTCAGGTCGACGACGCGCAGCGCGCCGGCCGCGTCCTGCTCGAGCCGGTCGATCGACCCGCGGGCGAGCGCTCGGCCCTCGCGGAACTCGAAGCGGGTCTCGCCGCCGACGAGCGCCCAGCCCTCGGCCGCGCTGCGCGCCAGGTAGCGGGCGATCGCGCCGACCATCCGGTCGGCCAGGCGGCGCTCGCGCGCGGCGATCCACGCCGCCTCGAAGTCCAGCTCGCGCCACCGCCCCTCGAGCGCGGCGAGCATGGCGGCCTCGTCCGGCTCGGCGGCCGTCTCCATCACCCAGTGGAGCATCGTGCCGACCGCGCTCGACAGGAGGGCCTCGCCGCCGCCCACCCGCTCCGCGAACCAGTCGAGCGGGCTCTCCTCGAACCGCTCCAGCTTCGAGGGCGACACCGGCACCGCCTCGTCGGGGTCGGGCTGCAGCGGCGCCGTCGTCGTCGGCGGCGCGAGGCCCCACCACTGCTCGGGGGCGGCGCCCGGCACCTCGGCCTCGTCGAGCCGGGCGAGCGCTGCAGCGGCGTCCCCGCGGCCGGCGTCGTCGCCCGCCACGAGCGCGCGGCGGAGGTGGCCGACGAGCGGCCGCAGCGCGTTCGGCGGCGCGGCGAGCGCGTCGGGCGCCGGCCCGTCGGCGAGCCCGAGGAGCACGCTCGGCGCCTCGTCGTCGTTCGCGACCGCGGCGAGCACGAGCCGGCGGCGCGCCCGCGAGGCGGCGAGCGCGAAGAGCCGCAGCTCGTCCGACAGCACCGCGCGGCGCTCGTCCGCGGACCGCGCCTCCCGGCCGTCCAGCGCGGCGGCGAGGTCGGCCGGGCCGAGCAGCGACCCGCGGGGCCGGAGGTTCGGCCAGACCCCGTCCTGCAGCCCCGCGACCACCACGGTGTCGAACTCGAGGCCGGCGGCGCCCACCGGCGTCGTCACGAGCACGCCCTCGCGGGCGCCGCGCGGGGCGAGGGAGTCCTCGGCGACGTCCGCCGCGAGCTGCCCGGAGACGAAGACCGCGGCCGGGTCGAGCGGCGCACGCTCCGCCGCCCGCGCCGCCGCCGCGAAGAGCGCGACGACGCCGTCGAGGTCGCGGTTCGCCTCCGCGGAGGCGACGCCCTCGGCCAGCGCGCGCTCGCGCCACGGGCCGGCGAGCCCGCTCGCCTCCCAGACGAGCCAGAGCAGCTCCTCCGCGCTCGCCCCGGCGCCGTCCGCCGCGCGCACGGCCGCCATCGTCTCCGCGAGCCGCGCCGCCCGGCGTCCGTTCGGGATCGTCGCGAGCCGCTCCGGCGCACCGAGCGCGTCCACGAGCAGCTCGCCGGCGCTCCTGGCGCCGCCGCCGCCCAGCTCCTCGACGCGCAGCGACAGGCGGAGGCGGCGCAGGGCCAGCCGGTCCAGGCCGCAGCACGGCCCCGTCACCAGCTCCGTGGCGGCCTCGGGGGTCAGCGGCTGCAGCCCGAGCGCCAGCGCGACGACCTGCAGCAGGGCCCGGGGCGCGCGCTCGCCGGGCCCGGTCGCTGCGGCGTCCGTCGTCACGGCCGGGACGCCCGCGATCTCGAGGGCCCGCGCGAGGGGCTCGACCTGGGCGCCCGAGCGCACGATCACGGCCTGGTCCGCGAAGGGCACGTCGTGCTCGAGGTGGCGGGCGCGCAGCAGGTGCGCGATCCGCTGCGCGAGCTCGCCCGGGCCCGTCGCCTCCACCGCGAGCACCGGCTCCCCGCCCGGCTCGACCGCCGTCGCGGTGCGCTGGGTGCCCGCGAGCGCCGTGCCGATGCGCTCGGTGACGCCGCGGACGAAGCCGCGCAGCGACTCCGGCTGCCGGTGCACGGTGCCGAGCCGCAGCCGGTGCGCGCCCGGCAGGCCGAGGCGCTCGCCGAACCGGCCGAGCAGGTCGGGCTCGCCGCCGCGGAACGTGTCGGCGGCGACGTCCGGGTCGCCGAGCGCGACGACGGCGCACCCCCGGGCGGCGAGCGCGGCGAGCAGGCCCACCGTCGAGGCGGTCGCGTCCTGCAGGTCGTCGACGACGACGAGCCGCAGGCGCCCGGCGACCTCGCCCGCCTCGCCGCGATCGATCGCCGCGGCTGCGAGGGCGACGAGCTCGGTGGAGTCGTAGCCGTCGGGGTGCGTGCTCTGCAGCACCTCGAGGTACTCCTCGAGGAAGCGGCCGGCCGCGGTCCAGGCGGGCCGGTCGCGCTGCTCGCCGAGGCGCCGGATCCCCTCGGGGCCCGCGCCGCGCTCCGTGGCGCGGGCCGCCAGCTCGCGCAGCTCGCTCCGAAACGCCCGGGTGGCGCGGACCTCGGGCCCGAGGGTGTCCGGCCAGGTCGTCCGCGGGTCCTCGAGCAGGTCCGCGAGCAGCCGGTCCTGCTCCGCGCCCGCGAGCAGCACCGGGGCGGGCCGGCCGTCGGCGATCGCGCTGCGGCGGGCGACGTCGAACGCCAGGGACGCGGCGGTGCGGGCCATCGGGCCGGACACGGGCCGGCCGACCTCGAGCAGCAGCCGGTCCCGCAGCCGCGCCGCCTGGGTGCGGCGGGGCGCGATCAGCAGCGCCTCCTCCGGGAGCAGGCGCCCGCTGCGGACGCGGTCCGCGATCAGCGCGACGGCGGTCGAGGTCTTGCCCGTGCCGGGCGCGCCGAGCACGGCCGCGGAGGCGCCGTCGGGCAGGTCGAGCACCGCGCGCTGGTCGGGGTCGGCCGTCCGTTCGCTCACGGCGGCAGACGGTAGGCGGCTGCTCCGACAGCGGTTCGCGATACTGGAGGCGGCCCCTCGTCGGACGATCGGGGGCCGATCCGACAAGAAGGGGGCGTCACCCATGGAGGTGCGCATCGGCATCCAGAACTCGCCGCGGGAGCTCGGCTTCGAGAGCGCGGAGTCGCCCGCGGCCGTGCAGAAGACCGTGGCGGACGCGATCGAGAAGGGGGCGTCGCACTTCTCCCTCACGGACGAGAACGGGCGGCTCTACCTGGTCCCGACGGCGACGCTCGCCTACGTCGAGGTCGGCAGCGAGCGCACCCGCAGGGTCGGCTTCGTCGCCTGAGCGCATGCAGCTGATCTACGCCGAGTCGGCCGCGATCCTGCTCGGCTTCGCGCTGCACGGGCTGCTGCCCGGACGCGCGTTCTCGGGCGTGCTGCTGCTGCCCGCCGTCGCCGGGGCCGCGTGCGCGATCGTCTGGGTCGCCCTGACCTGGGCGGGCGTCGGCGAGGGCCTCTTGATCTGGGCGGCCTCGCTCGGCGCGGCCGTGCTGTCCGCCGCAGGCCTCGGCGTGCCGCTGCGCCGCTCCCGCCGGCGGACCGAGCAGGAGCGGCTGGCCGCCGTCGCCTGACCTCCGCTCCGCCCGCCCGCACCGTCCGTCGCCGAGCCCTTCAGCAGGAACCGGGAGCATCAGCAGGAACCAGGCGGCTCCACGTTCCTGCTGAAGGTCGTGGTTCCTGCTGAAGCGCTCCGGCGCGGAGGCCGACGGCCCGGAGGCGGAGGGCCGGCGGCGGAGCGGCGGACCTATGCGGTGAGGCCGAGCGCGTCCATGCGGCGCGAGTGCGCGGCGATCAGGTCGTTCAGCACGGGCTCGACCCGGCGCTCGTCGGTGGTCGTGGGCTCGCCGTGCTCGTCGCGGGCGTCCGCGAGCGCTCCGCGCGCGACGAGGAGGGTGTCCCCGACCAGCCGCCGGCCCCACAGCGCGAGGCGGGACGCGAGCCGCTTGTCGGCCGCGATCCCGGCCCGGAGGATCCGGACGAGGGCGTCGTGACCGATGTCGGCCTCGAGCAGCCGGGACACCTCGGGCCCCTCGGGCGACGGCATCCCGGCGGCGAACGCGGCGAAGAAGTCGTCGAGCAGCCCGGTCGTGAGGTGCAGCGTGAGCACCGACTCGTGCCAGCCCGCCTCGCCGAGGCGCCGCCCGTAGCGGTCGATCTCGGCGGAGTAGGGGTGCATCGCGAGCGCCGACCCGAGGCCGCGGGCCTCGAGCATCGCGACCACCGCGCCGTGCTGCTCGAGGAGGGCGCGGGCGACGCCGGTCACCGCCTCGCGGTCCGCGAGGTCGGTCGCGCGGCCGGCGACCGAGGACGCCGCCTCGAAGAACGCGAGGCGCAGGTAGGCGATGCGGCCGAGCAGCGCCTCGGGGTCGGGCCGGAGGTCCGACAGCGCGATGCGCTCCACGCGCGGAGCGGCCCCGCGCCGTGGCCGCGGGGCCTGCGGGCGCCCTCGTCCCGGCCACTTCACGCCGTCAGCGTAGCGGCAGCGGTAGGCTCTGCCCCGGGCCGCGCCATCGGAGCGCGCCCACCGCGCCGGTCAGGGCAGCACGATCTCGGCGTGGATCCCATCCCGCGCCGTGCGCTCCTCGCTTCCCGGAGGCGGCGGAGGCGGCGCGCCGAACGACAGGCACATCCCTTTGACCTTCGCTGAACTCGGCGTCGACCAGGACATGGTCGACGTCCTCGCCGCCAAGGGCATCACCGAGCCCTTCCCCATCCAGAGCCAGACCATCCCGCTCGGCCTCACCGGGCAGGACATCATCGGCCAGGCCAAGACCGGCACGGGCAAGACCCTCGGCTTCGGCATCCCGATCATCCAGCGCCTCGGCCTCGAGCCCGCGCCCGGCGTGCAGGTGCTCGTCGTCGTGCCGACCCGCGAGCTGTGCGTGCAGGTCGCGGAGGACCTGGAGCTCGCGACCTCCGCCCGGGCCACCAAGGTGGCCGCGATCTACGGCGGCAAGGCCTACGAGGGCCAGATCGCCGCGCTGAAGGACGGCGCCCAGATCGTGGTCGGCACGCCCGGCCGCCTGCTCGACCTCGCCGGCCAGCGCCTGCTCAGCCTCTCCGACGTGCGCGAGATGGTGCTCGACGAGGCGGACAAGATGCTCGACCTCGGCTTCCTGCCCGACATCGAGAAGCTGTTCGCGCAGACGCCGGCGACGCGGCACACGATGCTGTTCTCCGCCACGATGCCCGGCCCGATCATCGCGCTCGCCCGCCGCTTCATGAACCGCCCGGTGCACATCCGCGCGTCCGACCCGGACGAGGGCGTCACCCAGGCGAACATCCGCCACCTCGTCTACCGGGCGCACTCGCTCGACAAGGACGAGGTCGTCTCCCGGATCCTGCAGGCCGAGGGCCGCGGCAAGACCGTGATCTTCACCCGCACCAAGCGGGCCGCCGCCCGCCTGCAGGAGGAGCTGACCGACCGCGGGTTCGACGCGGCGGCCGTGCACGGCGACCTCGGCCAGGACCAGCGCGAGCGGGCGATGAACTCGTTCCGCTCGGGCAAGAAGGACGTGCTGATCGCCACCGACGTCGCCGCCCGCGGCATCGACGTCGACGACGTGACGCACGTCATCAACCACACGATCCCGGAGGACGCGGACGCGTACCTGCACCGCGCGGGCCGCACCGGCCGGGCGGGCCGCACCGGCACGGCCGTGACCTTCGTCGACTGGGACGACCTGCACAAGTGGGCCCTGATCGACAAGGCGCTCGAGTTCGGGCGGCCGGAGCCGGTCGAGACCTACTCGTCCTCCCCGCACCTGTACGCCGACCTCGGCATCCCGGAGGGGACGAAGGGTCGGCTGCGCCGCGCCGCGCCCGCCCCGCACGCCCGGGAGACGGCCGCACCGACCGAGCAGGGCGAGCGCCGCAGCCGCAACCGCTCGCGCACCCGCCGCACCGCGGACGACGCCGGCGCGGGCTCTGAGCCGCAGGCCCCGGCCGAGTCGCCGGAGGAGTCGGGGACGCCGCACGAGGAGCACGTGCCCGGCTCGGGCGCGCACGACGGCGCGGGCCGTCCGCGCCGTCGTCGCCGCCGTCGCGGCTCGCGACCCGCGACGCCCTCCGCCTGACCCGCGGGTCGGCACGCGCCCGTAGGATCGGGCGCGTGCCGACCCCCACCGATGTCGACATCTGGCCGCTGCTCGGCGTCAAGATGACCGTCTCCGACGTGGAGCTCTCCCCCGTCGACGACCGCACCGCGCTCGAGCTCGGGCGCCTGGCCGCCGGCGGCATCCACGGCAACTTCCTGCCGTTCTCCACCCCGTGGACGCGCGGCGACGAGGTCGACGTCGCCCGCAACGTGTTCCGCTACCACTCCCGCATGCGGCACGAGATGTCGCCCGAGAAGTGGTCGCTCGAGTTCGCGGCCCGCCTCGACCACACGCTGATCGGCGTGCAGAGCCTGTTCTCCGAGCACTTCCCGACGACCCGGTCGGCCGAGAGCGGCTCGTGGCTCGGGCAGGCGTGGCAGGGCAAGGGCATCGGCACCCTGAACCGCATCGCGATCCTGACGCTCGCCTTCGACGGGCTCGGCGCGCAGGAGGTCACGACCTCCGCCTGGGCGGACAACGTGGCCTCGAACGCGGTCACCCGCAAGCTCGGCTACGAGCCGAACGGCGAGGAGCGCCTCGACCGCGAGGGGCGCGTCACCGTGCAGAAGCGCTTCCGGCTGACCCGCGAGATGTGGGAGTCGCGCGGACCTGACCTCCGCCCCCACGTGCAGCTGGACGGCGTCGAGGCCCTCCGCGCCTGGCTCGCCCTCGACTGAGCCTCACCTGCCTCGGCGCGGGCCTGCTGGAGGCCGCGCGCCGAGGACTCGGCGGGAGCGCCTCAGGGCTCGACGGGCGCGGTGCCGGTCGCCTGCGCCACGAGGGCGTCGACGACGGCCGGATCGGTCGTGCGGTCCCCGAGCCGGTTCGGCTTGCCGCTGCCGTGGTAGTCGCTCGAGCCCGTGACGGGCAGCCCGAACCGCGCCGCCAGCTCGAGCGCCCGGACGCCGCCGCCCGGGGTGTTCTCCGGGTGGTGCGCCTCGAGGGCGAAGAGGCCCGCGTCGACCAGCTCGGCCACCTCGTCCTCCTCGATCACCCACTCGGCCCGGGTCGCGCCGGGGTGCGCGAGCACGGGCACCCCGCCCGCGGCGCGGACCAGCCGGACGCCCTCGGCGGGCGTCGGCGCGTAGTGCGGCTCGATGTACCCGCGCCGCGGGTGCAGGATCCCGGCGAACGCGGCGCTGCGGTCCGGCTCGATGCCGAGCGCCACGAGCGCGTCCGCGATGTGGGGGCGCCCGACGGTGGCCCCCTCGCCCGTCTGGCCGAGCACGTCCTCCCAGGTCAGCGGGTAGTCGCGCCCGATCGCGTCGACGATGCGGCGCGCGCGGCTCAGGCGGGCCTCGCGGATGCGGGCGGTCTCCTCCCGCAGGCCGGCGTCGGCCGGGTCGACCAGGTATCCGAGCAGGTGGACGCTGCGCCAGCCGAGCCGCGTCGACAGCTCGATCCCCGGCAGCAGGGCGATCCCGGCCTCCCGGGCCGCCGCGGTCGCGTCCGCCCAGCCGGCGGTCGAGTCGTGATCGGTCAGCGCGAGGCCCGGCAGGCCGGCCGCGGCGGCCTGCCGCACGACGTCGGCGGGGGCTTCCGTGCCGTCGGAGACGGTGGAGTGGGTGTGCAGGTCGAAGCCCGGCGCGACCGGCATCCCGCCATCGTATGAGGCCCGTGAGCGTCCGCGAGGCGCGGCGGGCGGCGGTGGGGGCGGGACGTAGCATCGCGGCCCGTGCGCCTCCGCTCCGTCGCCGCCGTCGCGCTGCTCGCGGCGGTGCTGGGGCTGCTCGCCTGGCCGCAGGTGCTCGACCTGCAGCGCGGCCCGGTCGCGGCGCAGGCGGTGTCGTTCCGCGGGGCGACGGCGGTCGCCGCGGTCGGCGGCGCGGTCGTGCTGAGCGCGCTCGGCCACCTGACGCGGCGCTTCCGCCGGCTGGCGGGCGCGCTCGCCCTGGTGCTCGTCGCCTACGCGGTCGCGGTCACGGGCGTGCTCCTCGCCCGCGGCATCGGTGCGCCGGACCTGCCGCGCTCCGGCGAGTTCGACCTGACCGTCCTGTCCTGGAACACGCTCGGCGACTCGGTGCCGGCGGACGCGATCGCCCGGGCGGCCTCGTCCGAGGAGGCGGACGTGATCGCCTTGCCGGAGACGACCCGCGACCGCGCCCGCGCCGTCGCGGCCCTGCTCGCGGAGGACGGCCGCCGCTACCGCGTGTTCTCGAGGGACCAGCAGCCGGGCATCCCGGCGCGCTCGACCAGCCTGCTCGTCGCCCGCGGGCTCGGCGGGTACCGGGAGGTCGACGACGGCGACACGACCGGGGTGCCGACGGTGGTCGTCGAGCCGTCGGCCGGGCAGAACGGGCCGCGCATCGCGGCGGTGCACACGACGGCGCCGTACGCGATCGACCCGGACGTGTGGCGCGCGGACCTCGCCTGGGTCGCGGGACGGTGCGACGGCCGCAACGTCGTGCTCGCGGGTGACTTCAACGCCACCCTCGACCACTTCGACGGGCTCGGGACGGGCGGCGGCCAGCTGGGCGCCTGCCGCGACGGCGCCCTCGCGACGCGCAACGCCGCGGTCGGCACCTGGCCGACGTCCCTCCCGCCGCTCGTCGGCACCCCGATCGACCACGTGCTCGCGACCCCGAACTGGCGCTTCACCGGGTTCCGCGTGCTCGGCGACGAGGACTCCGCCGGCAGCGACCACCGCCCGGTGCTCGCCCGCCTCGCGCCCGCCGGCTGACCGCGCGTCCCTCCCGCGGGTCCACCGGGTTCAGGCGAACAGGTGGCGGTTGGCCCGGCTCCAGTCGATGCGCGCCTGCTGCGCGGCGGCGAAGCCGCCCGCGACCCACTCCGCGTGCGGGTGCAGCCCGCGCGCGGCGAGGCGGAGCGTGTTCGCGAGCGTCGTCTCCTGCTGGGCGATCACGGCGTCCACGAGCCCGTCGACCGAGTCGAGCCCGTAGGCCGCGGCGAAGAGGCGCATCCGGCGGCCGCGGTCCGGCGGCGCGGGGTGCGCGAGGTGGTCGAGGCAGAAGGCGTCGTCGCGGAAGGGGGCCGCGTACTCGAGCGCGTAGCCGATGTCGTGCAGGGCGGGCCGGGGTCCCGCCTGGTCCCAGTCGAGCAGCCCGACGGCGCGGCCGTCGCGCCACACCGTGTTCCAGGGGCCGACGTCGCCGTGCGTGATGATCTCGCCGACGCGCAGCCCGTGCGCCTCCGTCATCCACTCGCGGTCCGCCGGCGGCATGTAGTCCTGCACCGCGTCGTGGTAGCGGCGGATCAGCCGGGCGTACTCGGCGAGGCCCGCCTCGGGCACCACCTGCGCCCAGGCGCGCTCCCCGCTCACGCCCTCGATCCAGGTGAGGACCTCGTTCCCGTCCGCGTCGAGGCCGAGGAACCGCACCGACTCCGCGAACCCGGTGCGCTCGAGGTGCGCGAGCAGGTCGTGGACGGCGGGCGACCACCAGCCGGTCCGCCGCACCACCGTGCTGCCGATCCGGCCGACGACCCGCAGGGAGTCGGAGAGGAGCTCGAGCCCCGCGTCGTCGAAGGTGCCGCTCATCGCCCCGACGCTAGGAGATCGCGGCTGCGCGACGGCGCGCCCGGGAGGAGGATGGGGCGCATGAGCAGCGAGCAGACGGACGTGACCGAGCTCCCCGCCGAGGAGCGGGACACCCGGCCGAACGGCCGGACGGAGATCCCGAAGACCGAGGCGTTCACCCGCTACATCGGCACGGGCTGGGCGGACGCGCCCGCGCAGGTGCCGCCCGTCGCGCCGCTGGCGCAGGCGGCCGCGGCCCGCCGGGCCGCGATCTCGGCGAAGCACCCCGGGAAGCGGCTCGTGGTGGCCGCGGGCGAGCCGAAGGTCCGCTCCAACGACACCGACTACCCCTACCGCCCGCACACGGCGTTCGCGTGGCTGACGGGCTGGGGCGACGAGACGGTCGCCGGCTCCGTGCTCGTGCTCGAGCCGACGGACGACGGGCACGAGGCCGTGCTGCACTTCCAGCCCGCGGCCGGCCGCGACACCGACGAGTTCTACGCGAACGCCGCGATCGGCGAGTTCTGGGTCGGCCGCCGGCCGTCGGTCGACGAGGTCGGCGCCGCCCTCGGGCTCCGCGCCGCCGACATCGCCGGGCTCGAGCGGCGGGACGACGACGTCACCCTGGACGACGAGGACCTCGCCCGCGACCTGTCGGAGGCCCGCCTCGTGAAGGACGACGCGGAGGTCGCCGAGATGCGCGCCGCGGTCGCCGCGACGAAGCAGGGCTTCGACGACGTGATCGCCGCGCTCCCTCGGATCACCGCGCACGACCGCGGCGAGCGCGTGATCGAGGGCGTCTTCTTCACCCGCGCCCGCTCGGAGGGCAGCGACCTCGGCTACGGCACCATCGCCGCCTCCGGCCCGCACGCCTGCATCCTGCACTGGACCCGCAACGACGGGCCCGTCGTGCCCGGCGACCTCGTGCTGATCGACGCGGGCGTCGAGCTGCCGAGCCTCTACACGGCCGACATCACCCGCACGCTGCCGGTGAACGGCACCTTCTCCCCCGTGCAGCGCCGCATCTACGAGGCGGTGCTCGAGGCCGCCGACGCGGCCTTCGCCGCGGCGAAGCCGGGCGTCCGGTTCCGCGACGTCCACGTCGCGGCGATGGAGGTCATCGCACGCAAGGTGGCCGAGTGGGGGCTGCCGCAGCTGCCCGCCGCCGAGCTGGAGGGCGTGGAGCAGCCCGCGCGCCGCTACATGGTGCACGGCACGAGCCACCACCTCGGCCTCGACGTGCACGACTGCCAGCAGGCGCGGCGCGAGCTCTACATGGACGGGCTGCTCGAGCCCGGCATGGTGTTCACCATCGAGCCGGGCCTCTACTTCCAGCCGGACGACCTGACGGTGCCGGAGGAGTACCGCGGCATCGGCGTCCGCATCGAGGACGACGTGCTGCTCACCGCCGACGGCGTCGAGAGCCTCTCCGCCGGCATCCCGCGCACGGCGGACGAGGTCGAGGCCTGGATCGCGTCCCTGCAGTCCTGACGGATGCGCTTCAGCAGGACCAGAGGGCTCCGGCAGGAACGCGGCGAGCCCGCGTTCCTGCCGGAGCCCGTCGATCCTGCTGACGGACTCGGGCGCGTGCTCGAGCAGGCAGGGCCGCCGGGGTCAGGCCGCGGCGCCGGGACCGCCGGAGCCCGGGCCGAGCGGCTGCTCGTCGAGGCCCGCGTCCTCGATCGTCGTGGTCTCGGTCGTGCCGCCGCCCGCGGTGCCGAGGATGTTGCGCGCCCGGTTCGCGGACTCGCCGCCGACGACGATCGAGTAGCTCGAGGCCACGACCTGCATCACCGAGCTGAAGTCGCGGCGCCGGCGGGTGAGGGCGTAGGAGATCAGCCCGAACACCATGCCGAACGCGGCGCCGATCAGCACTGCACCCAGCAGCTCGGCGAAGTACGAGTCGTTCGCGCCGCCGAACACGCTGATCAGCAGGCCGAACAGCAGACCGATCCAGAGGCCGCTGGCGGCGCCCGCGCCGGCCGCGCGGCCCCACGAGAGCCGCCCGGTCACGCGCTCGACGCTCTTCATGTCGCTGCCGACGATCGACGCGGACTGCACCGGGAAGTCGTCCGTCTCGGCGAGCTTGTCGACGGCGGCCTGGGCCTCCGCGTAGCTCTTGAAGCTCGCGACCACGTCGCCGGTCGGCAGGGTCGGGAAGGCGACGCCCCGGGCGGCGCCGAACGGGCTCTGGGTGTTCGTCACCCTGTGAGCGTGCCAGCCGTTTCCTGAACGCGGCTGATCGGCACCGTTGACTACCCTGAGTAGGTGAGCACCACCCGCATCTTCGTGGCCAGGCTGGCCGGGTGCGCGGTGTTCGACCGCCAGGGCGACCGGCTCGGCCGGGTGCGCGACGTGGTCGTCGTCTACCGGCGCGCGGCCTCCCCGCGCGTGGTCGGGATGGTGGTCGAGATCCCCGGGCGGCGCCGCGTCTTCCTCTCCATCGGCCGGGTGGTCTCCATCGGCGCCGGGCAGGTGATCACGACCGGGCTGATCAACGTGCGCCGCTTCGAGCAGCGCGCGAGCGAGGTCACCGTGCTCGCGGAGATCCTCGGGCGCCGCGTCGCGCTCGCGGACGGCTCCGGCGAGGCGACGGTCGAGGACGTCGCGATCGAGGAGGTCGGCGCCGGGGACTGGGAGGTCACGCAGGCCTTCGTGCGCCGCCCGCGCTCCGGCCCCGCCCCGTTCGGCCGCGGCGCCACGGCCTTCGTGAAGTGGAACGAGGTCCGCGAGCAGGACCGCGGCGGCCGCGGCCAGTCCGCCGCCCAGCTGATCCAGTCCACGGCGGACCTGCCGGCCGCCGACCTCGCCTCCACGCTGCTCGAGCTGCCCGAGCAGCGGATGGTCGAGGTGGTGCACGAGCTGCCGGACGAGCGGCTCGCGGACGTGCTCGAGGAGATGCCCGAGGACGCCGCCGCCCGCGTGCTCGCCCGGCTCGGGGACGACCGCGCCGCCGACGTGCTCGAGGTGATGCAGCCGGACGACGCCGCCGACCTGATCGCGAAGCTGTCCGACGAGCGGGGCGAGGCGCTGCTCGACCTCATGGAGCAGGACGAGGCGGACGACGTCCGCATGCTGCTCGCCTACGACCCCGACACGGCGGGCGGCATGATGACGCCGGACCCGATCGTGCTGTCCGGCGACGCGACCGTCGCGGAGGGGCTGGCCCTGATCCGCCGGCACGAGCTCGCGCCGGCGCTCGGCGCCGCGGTGTCCGTCACCCTGCCGCCGTACGAGCCGCCGACCGGGCGGTTCCTCGGCATCGTCCACTTCCAGCGGATGCTCCGGTACCCGCCGCACGAGAAGCTCGGCAGCATCCTCGACACGCAGACCGAGCCGGTGCGCGCCGACACCCCGGTCGCCGAGGTGAGCCGCATCCTCGCCAGCTACAACCTCGTGCAGGTGCCCGTCGTCGACGAGAACGGCCGGCTCGTCGGCGTCGTCACCGTGGACGACGTGATCGACCGCCTGCTGCCCGACGACTGGCGCAGCGCCGACGCGATCGAGACGCGGCGTCCCAGCACGAACACGGCCGCGGTGACGACGCTGCCGTCCCGATCGAGGAGGGCCTCCGGTGGCGGCGCCCGGTAGGCGGGAGGAGCGGGCCCGCGAGAGCGACCCGCTGCAGGAGCCGAAGGGCCTCCGCGGCCGCCGTCAGCGCACGAGCCGCGACCGCTTCGGCCGGTTCTCGGAGTCCTTCGCCCGGGGCATGGGCACGTCGTACTTCCTGGTCGGGATGACGATCTTCGTCGTCGTCTGGCTCGCCTGGAACACGCTGGTGCCCGAGCCGCTGCAGTTCGACCCACGCAAGAGCAACTTCACGCTGCTGACGCTGATCCTGTCCCTGCAGGCCTCCTACGCCGCGCCGCTGATCCTGCTCGCGCAGAACCGGCAGGACGACCGCGACCGCGTGCAGGTGGAGCAGGACCGGCAGCGCGCCGAGCGGAACCTCGACGACACGGAGTACCTGGCCCGGGAGATCGTCGACCTGCGCCTGCTCGTGCGGGACATGGCGTCGCGGGACTTCGTGCGGACGGAGCTGCGGGGGCTGCTCGAGGAGCTCGACCGGCGCGAGGCCGAGCGTCGCGGGGAGGGCGACGACCTGCCGCGGGCGGCCGGCGGGTGACCGACCTCGCGCGTGCCGTGCGGGACGCGGTCGGCGCGGTGCAGGACCCCGAGATCCGCCGGCCGCTCGCCGACCTCGACATGCTCGACGACGTGACGGTGGAGGGCGCCGTCGCCGTCGTGGACGTGTCGCTCACGGTCGTCGGCTGCCCGGCGTCGGACCGCATCGAGCGCGAGGTGCGGGTCGCCGCGCTCGGCGTCCCCGGCGTGGAGTCCGCGGAGGTGCGGCTCGGGGTGATGGCGCCGGAGCGGCGGCAGGCGCTCGCGGACCGGCTGCGGGGCGCGCGTCGCAAGCCCTTCGGCGCGGACTCGCTGACCCGGGTGATCGCGGTCACGAGCGGCAAGGGCGGGGTCGGCAAGTCGACCGTCACCGCGAACCTCGCCGTCGCCCTGGCCGGCCGCGGCCTCGCCGTCGGGGTGCTCGACGCCGACGTGCACGGCTTCTCGATCCCCGGCCTGCTCGGGATCGCCGCGGACGTCGAGCCGGTGAACCTCGACGGGCTGATCGTGCCGCCGGTCGCGTTCGGCGTCAAAGCCGTCTCGATCGGGATGTTCCTGCCCGCCGACCAGCGCGACGGCGCGGTCGCGTGGCGCGGACCGATGCTGCACCGGACCCTGCAGCAGTTCCTCACCGACGTGCACTTCGGCGATCTCGACGTGCTGCTCGTCGACACCCCGCCCGGCACCGGCGACGTCGCGATCTCGCTCGGTCAGCTGCTGCCGGGGGCCGAGGTGCTCGTGGTCACGACGCCGCAGCCCGCCGCCGCCGACGTCGCGGTGCGCTCCGGCCTCGTCGCCCGCCGGCTCGGGCAGCGCGTCGCCGGCGTCGTGGAGACGATGGCGCCCGCGCGGCTGCCGGGCGGCGCGGTGCTCGACCTGTTCGGGTCGGGCGGCGGCGAGGAGGTCGCGCGGCGGCTGTCGACGGAGGCCCCGGTGCCGCTGCTCGCGTCCGTGCCGCTGTCCCCGGCGCTGCGCCTGGCCGGGGACGAGGGGCGGCCCGTGGTGCTGTCCGCCCCGGACGACGACGCCGCCGCGGCGCTGCAGGCCCTCGCGGCGGCGGTGGCGTCGACGGGTCGCGGGCTCGCTGGCCGGCCGCTGCCGGTCGGGGTCCGCTGACGCGTCAGGACCGGCGGGTCGGCACCGCCCCGTAGCCGTCGGTGGCGACGGCGTGCACGGTGGCGGCGGACGCGGCGACGCCGACGGCGGCGAGGACGGCGAGCAGGGCGATCATGGGCGGGCTCCTTGTCGAGCGGTTCGAGCTGCCGGTCTGCGGGACCGGGCGACCGGGGCGCGCCGTGCGCGCCGGGTCGGGACGGGCTGGACGCGGTCCGGGTCCCGTCTGGACGCCGCATCCATTGCACCGCGCCGGACGCTGTAGCACAATCGAATCGTTCTGCAGTGCTCTTGCAGTGCTGCTTCATGATCACGAGAGGGTCCGAGGTGGACGTCCGACGCCTGGAGGTCCTGTGCGAGCTCCGTCTCCGCGGCAGCGTGACCGCCGTCGCGGCGGCCGTGCACGTCACGCCGTCCGCCGTGTCCCAGCAGCTGAAGACCCTCGAGCGCGAGGTCGGCGTGCCGCTCACCGAGCGCTCCGGGCGCGGGCTCGTCCTCACGCCGGCGGGCGAGGCGCTGGCCGGCGCCGCGGACGGCGTCAGCGTCGCCCTGGCCCGGGCGGACCAGGTGTGGCGCCGCTTCGTGGAGAGCCCGCAGGGCGTCGTCGAGCTCGCCCTCTTCCCGACCGCGGGCCGCATGTTCCTGCCCGGCCTGCTCGCCGCGCTGCGCGAGGTGCCCGGGCTGTCGCTCGAGGCCCGGGACGTCGATGTGACCGACGGCGACTTCACCGACCTCGTCGCCGACCACGACGTGGTCCTCGGCTACTCCGTCGGACCCGCGACGGGCTGGGACGATCGCGCGGTCGCGGTCCAGCACCTGCTCGACGAGCCCCTCGACGTCGCCCTGCCGGAGGGGCACCCGCTCGCCGCGCACCGCCGGGTCACGGCGGTGCAGGTCGCGACGTCGCCGTGGATCGCGCCGCCGCGGGACGCCCCCTTCGAGCGGGTGCTGCAGGAGATCGAGCGCGTCGCCGACCACCCGCTGACCGTGGTGCAGCGGTTCAACGACACCCGCATCACCGAGTCGCTCGTCGCGGCGGGCGAGGGGCTCGCCCTCCTGCCCCGCCACACCTCGGGCGGCGAGGGCACCGGGGTGGTGCTGCGCCCCCTCGAACGGATCGCGCCGACCAGGCGGATCAGCGCGCTGCTGCGCGTCGAGCACGCGGAGCGCCCGAGCGTGCGCACGGTGCTGCAGGCCCTCGGGCGCATCGCTGCGGAGATCGAGCGCGCGGGCTGATCTCCCCGCCGCATCATGGTCGACGGGTCAGGTCGCCTCGTCGTCGAAGACGGCGCGCTGCCGGGGGCGGGCCTCCTCGCGCAGGACGGGCACCGGCTCGGGCTCCGCGTCGTGCGCCGCCTCCCGCTCCTCACGGGGCGAGGGCGGCTCGAGCAGCGCGTCGCGGATGATGCGCCGCGGGTCGTACTGCCGGGGGTCGAGCTTGCGCCACTCGGCCTCGTCGAAGTCGGGCCCCATCTCGTCCCGGACGCGGTCCTTCGCGTCGTCGAGCATGCGCCGCGCCTGCCGCACGAACCGGCCGAGCCGCTGCGCGTAGTCGGGCAGCCGCTCCGGGCCGACGAGGAACATCGCGATGACGGCGATCACGATGATCTTCTCGACGCTGATGCCCATGGGCACAGGGTATGCGCGATCCCGCCCGTCGGGGTGCGCGACCGGCGGTCGCCTAGGCTTTCGAGGGATGCCCGAAGCAGTGACCCCGGAGGCGTTCGCCGACGCGTTCGTGCCCGATGACGACGAGATCGCCGCCGCGACGGAGCAGTCGCTCGAGCTCGGCGTGGAGCCCGTCTCCCCCGCGACCGGCATGGCGCTCGCCCTCGCAGCAGCGGCCCGGCCGGCCGGGTCCTTCGTCGAGATCGGCACCGGCGCCGGGGTGTCGGGCCTCTGGCTGCTGCGCGGCGCACCCGGCGCGCAGCTCACCACGATCGACCACGACCACGACCGGCACGTCGCCGCCCGGGCCCGCTTCCAGTCGGCCGGGCACACCGGCCGCACCGTGCGCTTCATCACTGGGCGCGCCGCGGACGTGCTGCCGCGAATGAACGAGGACGCCTACGACCTCGTCCTGGTCGACGCGGACAGCGAGCCGGTCGCGCAGTACACGGAGACCGCGCTGCGCCTCGTCAGGCCGGGTGGCACGGTCCTCGTCGCGAGGGTCCTGCAGCAGGGCAAGGTGGCGAACCCGTCACGACGGGATCGGCGGACGACGGTGTACCGCGATCTGCTGCGCGGGGTCCGGGAGCGGGAGGACCTGCTCGCAGGGGTGTCCCCGGTCGGCGACGGGCTGCTCCAGCTCGTCCGCCGCTGACCGGGGACCTCACATCCTGCGGATCAGCTGACGGCCGCGTCGAGCGCGTCCCGCAGCTCCTTCGCCTCGGCGTCGTTGACGGAGACGACCAGCCGGCCGCCGCCCTCGAGCGGCACCCGTACGATGATCAGGCGCCCCTCCTTGACGGCCTCCATCGGTCCGTCGCCAGTACGCGGTTTCATCGCCGCCATTCGGGCCACCTCTCTCGTGTTCCGTGCCAGGCCATTATTCCCCACGCGATCGCCACTCCCAAACCGCGCGCGGACGAGTCCCTGATCAGAGCACGGTCCAGTAGGTCTGCAGCGGGCCGAGCACGACCCAGAGCCAGAGCGCCTGGAGCGCGACGGCGCCCCCGAGCACCGCGGTGCGGGCGGCGCGGCCGCGCGGGGTCAGCACCCCGGCGAGCGGCGCCATCGGCATCAGCACCCGGAAGACGCTCGACTGCGGGAAGAACACCGCGAGCAGGTAGAGGCCGTAGGACGCGCACCAGAGGACCGCGACGAGTCCGAGGCGCCGGGCCGGCCGGCTGACGAGGAGCGCGGCGAAGGCGCCGACCACGAGGACGAGCAGCACCGGCCCGAGCACGGGCGCGGCGTCGGCCCCGAAGGCCCTGCCCATCCAGAAGTCGGCCGCGAAGAACCACGGCTGGAACAGGACGATGTCCGAGTGCGGCATCCAGAGCGCCCGCCAGGCGCCCTCGGTCGCGAAGTAGGCGTCGGGGCGGCCGGTCGCGAGCGCGGCGATCGCGCTCCAGGCGAAGCCCGAGACGGTCGCCGCAGCCGCGAGCAGCGCCCCCGCGACCAGCTCCGCGACCGGTACGGCCGGACCGCCGCGCCGCGCGCGGACGAGCCGGACCGCCAGCACGAGCGCGACCGTGAGGGCGAGCACGAGCGCGCCGGGGCGCGTGAACGCGAGCACGACGGTCGGCGCGATCGCGGCGAGGTACCGGCGGCGGTCGATCAGCACCAGGGCCGCGAGCAGCAGGGCGAGCCCGAGCGCCTCCGCGTAGGCCATCTGGAGCACGAACGACAGCGGGGAGAAGGAGAAGACGGCGGTCGCGAAGAGCGCCGCGGACCGGCCGATCCGCGGCAGCAGCAGCGCCCCGAGCAGCACTGCCGCAGCGGCGCCGGCGACGACGCTCACCGCCACCGCCACGACCCGCCAGTCGAGCAGGCCGAGGGTGAGGGCCTTCGCGACGTACGGGTAGACGGGCAGGAACGCCCACTGGTTCGTGGTGACGGCGCCCGTGCCGTCGACGGGCAGGACCGCCGGGTAGCCGTTCACCGCGATGAACCAGTACCAGGCGCCGTCCCACGCGGTCGCGAGGCCGAGCAGGCTCGGGTCCGCACCGGCGCGGGACTGGGCCGTCGCCTGCGAGCGGACCCAGACGAAGAGCAGCGTGGTGACGACGCGGGACGCGGCGAACACCAGCAGCACGACCGCCCACCAGGGCAGGCGCGACCTCGGCGGAGCCGCCGGCCGGCGCTCCGCCGTGCGTGTCACGCTCCGGTCAACCACGCCCGCAAGCCTGCCTCGACGGCGTGGATCTGCGCGATCGGCACGCGCTCGTCGTCGGCGTGGGCGAGCATCGGGTCGCCCGGGCCGTAGTTGACGGCGGGGACGCCGAGGGCCGCGAAGCGGGCGACGTCCGTCCAGCCGAACTTCGGCCGCGGCTCCGCGCCGACCGCGTCGACGAAGGCGCGCGCGACCGGCACGTCGAGGCCGGGCCGCGCGCCCTGGGCCAGATCGACGATGCGCACGTCGTAGCCCTCGAACAGCTCGCGGATGTGCGCGACGGCCTCTTCCGCGCTGCGGCTGGGGGCGAAGCGGTGGTTCACGTGGACCATGCACTCGTCGGGGATGACGTTGCCGGCGACCCCGCCGCTGATCCCGACGGCGTTCAGCTGCTCGCGGTAGACGAGGCCGTCGACCTCGACCTGGCGCGGCTCGTAGGCGGCCAGCACGTCGAGGATCGGCGCGGCGAGGTGGATCGCGTTCACCCCCGCCCAGCCGCGGGCGGCGTGGGCGCGCCTGCCGAAGGTGCGGATCTCGGCCCGCAGGTTCCCGTTGCAGCCGCCCTCGATGCCGGCGGCCGTGGGCTCGCCGAGGATCGCGAAGTCGGCCTCGAGCAGGTCAGGCCGCTCGCGGAGCAGCCGGTTCAGGCCGTTCAGGTCGTCGCTGACCTCCTCGTGGTCGTACCAGATCCACGTGACGTCGGGCACGGGCTCCGCGATCTCGACCGCGAGCCTCAGCTGGACGGCGACGCCCGCCTTCATGTCGACGGTGCCGCGCCCGACGATCTCGTCGCCCTCGAGGCGCGTCGGCACGTTGCCGTTGATGGGGACGGTGTCGATGTGGCCGGCGATGACGACCCGCGTGGCTCGGCCGAGGTGCGTGCGGGCGACGACCGCGTCGCCGTGCCGCTGCACCTCGAGGTGCGGCGCGGTGCGCGCGGCGGCCTCGATCGCGTCGGCGAGCAGCGCCTCGTCGCCCGAGACGCTGGGGACGTCGCAGATCGCCCGCGTGAGGTCCGCCGCGTCGGCGGTGGGGTCCAGAACCGGCACCCGGAGGAGCCTACCGGCGGCTCGTTAGCCTGGCCCGGTGACGGATCGGACCGCCTGGGGCCACGGCCTCGCCTCCATCGCCCGCGACGGGACCGTGCTGGACGCCTGGTTCCCCTCCCCCGCGCTCGGCGAGGCCCCGGACGCCGACCCGGGCCGCGAGCTCGAGGGCGAGGAGCACGTCGACGAGACCCGCCGCGTGCGGGTCGAGGCGGTGACGGTCGAGGCGGACCTGGACGCGCCGGTCGCCTCGACCGCCGACGCGTACCTGCGCCTGCAGCTGCTGTCGCACTGCGTGGTGAGGCCGAACACGGTCTCGCTCGACGGGCTGATGGGGCACCTGCCGATCAACGCCTGGACGGCGCGGGGGCCGATGCGCCCGGAGGACGCCGAGCGCCGCCGCCCGCGCCTGCGCCGCGAGGGCCTCGCGGTGCGCGGGCTCGACCGCTTCCCGTTCCTCACCGACTACGTGCTGCCGCCGCGCGTGCGGATCGCGGAGGCGTCCTGCGTGCGCCTCGGCGCGCACCTCGCCCCCGGGACGACCGTCATGCAGGCGGGGTTCGTGAACTTCAACGCGGGCACGCTCGGCACCTCCATGGTGGAGGGGCGCATCAGCCAGGGCGTGGTCGTCGGCGACGGCTCGGACGTGGGCGGCGGTGCGTCGATCATGGGCACGCTGTCGGGCGGCGGGAAGCAGCGCGTGTCGATCGGCCGCCGCAGCCTGCTCGGCGCCAACGCGGGCCTCGGCATCGCGATCGGCGACGACTGCGTCGTGGAGGCGGGGCTCTACGTGACCGCCGGCACGAAGCTGACGGTCCTGGTGCCCGGGCAGGAGCCCCGCGCGGCGAAGGCGGTCGAGCTGTCCGGACAGGACGCGTGGCTCTACCGCCGCAACAGCCGCACGGGCGCGGTCGAGGCCCTTCCCCGCACCGGCGACGGCATCACCCTGAACCCCCTCCTCCACGCGTAGCTCGGCCGCACCGCCCTCGATCCGGGCGACTTCCGACAGGCGGGGCGCTCCTCCGCGCCCGTGCGGTCGGTTCACGCCCGCGATCGACCGACGCGCGGAAGGCCGGCCGCAGCCAGGCGCCAGCCGAGGCTCTGGTCCTGGAGGACCGCCCAGATCCAGCGGGAGACGTCGGGGCGGGTCGGCGTGGCCCTGAGCCGGTCCTCGCGGACCTTCTCGAGCGAGACGACCTCGCCCGGTGCGCGGCCCTGCAGCAGCTCGGGCTCGCGGTACTTCTTCAGGCCGTCGAACTCCCCGATCCGGTTGTGCTCGGGCCACCAGAAGTCGACGAAGCCGATCAGCCCGTCGCCGTCCTCGAACGGCTGCTGGAGGACGGGTGCCGGGAGCTTCGCCTCGGCCATGAGGACCCGTGAGAAGGACTCGCCGGCGGAGCCGGACCGGGCGTCTGCGAAGTCGATCACCCCCTCGATGCGACGCCGTCCGCGGACGGGTCCCCATTCCTCGAGCGCCTCGTGGAGCTCCCGCTTCGTGAGGCCCCGGCCGAGCGCCCAGTCCATCGCGACGACGGCCTCCTCGAACGGCTCCGTCGCCGCGAGGTCGAGCACCGTGCGGACCAGGGTCGTCACCGGTACGCCGTCGACGTGAGTCAGGTGCAGCGCGAGGTCCCGCACGGCGTGCTTCCGGACGCCGTGCTCGGTCCGGGACCCGGCCGCGGCCGTCACGCGCGCGTGGACGAGGCCGTCCGACGGACGGATCGTCGGGACGCGCCAAAGTGCTGCGGCGGAGCGGTGGCTCGCGATGTAGTCGGGGTTCATCTCCGCGGCAGTCACCGCCTCGAGCCGACGGCGCTCGTCCGGACTCAGCGACGCCCAGATCGCGGTGGGCACGTAGGCACCGCTTCGCAGCCGCGTCATCAGCCCCTTGGCTGCGGCCCGCTGCAGCGACCGCTCGTCGGCGAGGCGATTGCGATGGCGCAGGACGAGGTGCTCGCGGGCTCGGACGGCGGCCATGGCGCGATGCCTGCACCGCAGGGGCACCGCTGCCCGACCCGTTCGGTTTCGGACCCGCCGATCGCCCTGATCCGCCCTGGGGAGGAGCGGACGTGCTCCTGACCCCGCCCTCACAGCCCCTCAGCATCTCCCGCCTCGACGGGCGCGACCCGACGCCACGGGCGTGCAACGGCGCCCGCCTGGTCGGATCCCGCCCGTGGAGCGGCATCGCGCCACCGCTCAGGTCGAGCGACCGGCGTGCGGGCCGCCGCACGCGGTGCGCCGAAGCGGGCGGGATCCGACAGATCGGGCGCGAAGAGGCGCCCGAGGTGTCGGATCCCGCCCGGAACGGCGGCGCGCAGGCGTCAGCGGCCCAGGTCGCGCTCCGCCGGGCCCACGTACAGCTGCTGCGGGCGGCCGATCTTCGTCGTCGCGTCCGCGTTCGACTCGCGCCAGTGCGCGATCCAGCCCGGCAGGCGGCCGATCGCGAACAGCACCGTGAACATGCGGGGCGGGAAGCCCATCGCCCGGTAGAGCACGCCGGTGTAGAAGTCGACGTTCGGGTAGAGGCGCCGCTCGATGAAGTAGTCGTCCTCGAGCGCGATCTGCTCGAGCTCCCGCGCCAGGTCGAGCAGCGGGTCGTGCACGCCGAGGCCGTCGAGCACCTCGTCCGCGCTCTCCTTCACGAGCCTCGCCCGCGGGTCGTAGGACTTGTACACCCGGTGGCCGAAGCCCATCAGGCGCACGCCCTCCTCCTTCTTCTTCACCCGCTCGACGAAGGTGGAGACGCTCTCGCCCGAGTCGCGGATGCGCGCGAGCATCGTCAGCACCGCCTCGTTCGCGCCGCCGTGCAGCGGGCCCGACAGCGCCGCGATGCCGGCGGAGATCGAGACGAACATGTTCGCCTCGGTCGACGCGACGAGGCGCACCGTGGAGGCGGAGGCGTTCTGCTCGTGGTCCTCGTGCAGGATCAGCAGCCGCTCGAGCGCCTTCGAGACGATCGGGTCCACCTGGTACGGCTCGGCCATCGTGCCGAAGTTCAGGCGCAGGAAGTTGTCGACGAAGGACAGCGAGTTGTCCGGGTAGAGCATCGCCTGCCCGATGGTCTTCTTGTACGCGAACGCCGCGATCACCGGCAGCTTCGCGAGCAGCCGGATCGTGGAGGCCTCGACGGCCTCCGGGTCGTTCGGGTCGAGCACGTCCTCGTAGTACGTCGCGAGGGCGCTGACCGCGCTCGAGAGCGTCGTCATCGGGTGCGCGGTGTGCGGGACGGCGTCGAAGAACCGCCGCAGGTCCTCGTGCAGCAGCGTGTGGCGGCGGATCGTCTCGTCGAAGGTCGCCAGCTGGTCCGCCGTCGGCAGCTCGCCGTAGATGAGCAGCCAGGCCACCTCGAGGTAGCTGGAGTGCTGCGCGAGCTGCTCGATCGGGTACCCGCGGTACCGGAGGATCCCCTTGTCCCCGTCGATGAAGGTGATCGCGCTCTTCGTCGACGCCGTGTTGACGAAGCCGTTGTCGAGCGTGGTCAGCCCGGTCTGCCGGGTGAGCGAGGAGATGTCGAGGCTCGATGCACCCTGGGTCGCAGGGAGGATCGGGAACTCGGCGCTGCCTCCGGGGAAGGTGAGGGTGGCGGTCTCGCGATCGGCGTCGGTCACCACGGAAGCCTACCGGCGAGGCCCCGACCGCTCGGTCAGGCCTGGGGAGGCAGGGCGGCGACGACCGGGTGGTCCTTCGGGATCACGCCTACCTTGGCGGCGCCGCCGGGCGACCCGACCTCGTCGAAGAACTCGACGTTCGCCTTGTAGTAGTCGGACCACTGCGCGGGCAGGTCGTCCTCGTAGTAGATCGCCTCGACCGGGCACACCGGCTCGCAGGCGCCGCAGTCGACGCACTCGTCGGGCTGGATGTAGAGCATCCGGTCGCCCTCGTAGATGCAGTCGACGGGGCACTCGTCGATGCAGGCGCGGTCCTTCACGTCGACGCACGGCAGCGCGATCACATAGGTCATCCGAGCCTCCCCTCCTCGTGGCCGTCCACCAGTATCCCATCCGTCCGCTGCGCCCTCCCGGCACGGCGGGGCCAGCCCACGACGACCGCCGAGACGACGGCGGGCGCGACCGCCCAGATCAGCCCGGCGTAGTTCAGCAGGACGACGCGGGACCCCCCGGGACCGCCGAGCAGCAGCACGGCGCACACCGCGATCGCGCCGAGCGCCGCGGCGAGCGCGTACCGCCGGCTCGGGAACGACAGCCGCAGCGCCGCGAGCAGCAGCACGAGCATCGCGATCGAGAGCACGAGCCCGATCGGCGGTCCGGTCCCGGTCGCGGCGCTCACGCCGACCTGGTGCTTGAAGGTGCCGAGCGTGCCGACGAGGACGCCCGCGACGAAGCACGCGGGCACGCCGATCAGGGAGTCGCGCACCCCGGTCCCCTCCTCGCGCACCGCCTCATCCTGCCGTCGCGCGGTCGAGCCGTCAGCGGATCAGGCGTCGGCGAGCTGGCGCTTCAGGCGGCTCGCGTTGCGCGCGCGCGTCTGCTGGTCCAGCGCCACCTTGCGGATGCGCACCGCGTTCGGGGTGACCTCGACGCACTCGTCGTCGCGCGCGAACTCCAGGCTCTCCTCGAGCGACAGCTCGCGGGACGGGGTGAGCCGCTCCAGCTCCTCGCCGGTGGAGGAGCGGATGTTGTTCAGCTGCTTCTCCTTCGTGATGTTCACGTCCATGTCGTCCTGGCGGCTGTTCTCGCCGACGACCATGCCCTCGTAGACCTCCTCGGAGGGCTTCACGAAGAAGGTGCCGCGCTGCTGGAGGTTCTGCAGGGCGAAGGGCGTGACCACGCCGGAGCGGTCGGCCACCATCGAGCCGTTGACGCGCGTCGTGATGCCGCCGGCCCACCGGTCGTAGCCGTCGGAGATCGCGTTCGCGATGCCGGTGCCGCGGGTGACCGTGAGGAACTCGGTGCGGAAGCCGATGAGGCCGCGGGACGGCACCCGGAACTCCATCCGCACCCAGCCGGTGCCGTGGTTGGCCATCGTCGTCATCACGCCCTTGCGGGCGGCGAGCAGCTGCGTGATCGCGCCGAGGTGCTCCTCGGGCGCGTCGATGGTCAGGTGCTCGAACGGCTCGTGCGTGTGGCCGTCGACCTCCTTCGTGACCACCTGCGGCTTGCCGACGGTGAGCTCGTAGCCCTCGCGCCGCATCTGCTCGACGAGGATCGCGAGGGCCAGCTCGCCGCGGCCCTGCACCTCCCAGGCGTCCGGACGGCCCACGTCGACGACCTTGACCGAGACGTTGCCGATCAGCTCGCGGTCCAGCCGGTCCTTCACGAGCCGGGCGGTGACCTTGTGCCCCTTGCCGCCCTTGCCGGCGAGCGGGGAGGTGTTCGTGCCGATCAGCATCGAGATGGCGGGGTCGTCCACGTGGATCGCGGGCAGCGGCCGCACGTCCTCCGGGTCGGCGAGGGTGTCGCCGATCGTGATCTCCGGGATGCCGGCGACCGCGACGATGTCCCCGGCCGCGGCCTGGTCCGTCGGGTAGCGCTCGAGCGCCCGGGTGGCGAGCAGCTCGGTGATCCGCAGGTTCGAGACCGCGCCCTCGCCGTGCACCCACGCGACCGTCTGGCCCTTGCGCAGGGTGCCGTTGAAGATGCGCAGCAGCGCGAGGCGGCCGAGGAACGGGGACGCGTCGAGGTTCGTGACGTGCGCCTGCAGCGGAGCCTCGTCGTCGTAGGTCGGCGCGGGGATGTGCTGGAGGATCGCCTCGAACAGCGGCTCGAGGTCGCCGTTGTCCGGCAGCGCGCCGTTCTCGGGCTTGTTCCGGCTCGCGGCGCCGTTGCGGCCGGAGGCGTAGACGACCGGCACGTCGAGGATGGCGTCGAGGTCGAGGTCCGGCACGTCGTCCGCGAGATCGCTCGCGAGGCCGAGCAGCAGGTCCTGCGCCTCCCCCACGACCTCGTCGATGCGCGCGTCGGGGCGGTCGGTCTTGTTGACGAGCAGCACGACCGGCAGCTTCGCCTCGAGCGCCTTGCGCAGCACGAAGCGCGTCTGCGGCAGCGGCCCCTCCGACGCGTCGACGAGCAGCACGACGCCGTCGACCATCGACAGGCCGCGCTCGACCTCGCCGCCGAAGTCGGCGTGGCCCGGGGTGTCGATCACGTTGATGGTGACCGGGCCGTCCGTCGCGTGCGCACCGCGGTACGTGACCGCGGTGTTCTTCGCGAGGATCGTGATGCCCTTCTCGCGCTCCAGCTCGTTGCTGTCCATCGCCCGCTCGTCGACGTGGGCGTGGTCCGCGAAGCTGTGCGTCTGCTTCAGCATCGCGTCGACGAGCGTGGTCTTGCCGTGGTCGACGTGCGCGACGATCGCGACGTTGCGCAGGTCGGAGCGGGTGGCGAGCGCCATGAGGGAGCCTTTCGGATCGAGGAGCCCGGCAGCCCCGGGCGTCGGCGGCGCTGCCCCTGTGGGCGGGCGCGCTCACGCCGATCGCGGCCCCGTCCTCGGCGCCGCCTGGACCCATGGTACCGGGCGCGGGGTGCCGGAGGCGTCCTCCCGCGCGCACGGCTCCGCCCCGCACCTCCCACCCGGTCGGGCGGAGGGGTGCGGGGCGGTGCCTCGCGGCGTCAGGCGGCCTTCGGGCCCGTCGTGCGGATCTGGCCCGGCCCGCCGTCGATCAGGTCGGTGCGCACCTGCGGGAAGTGGCAGTACACCTTGTGGCCCGGCGCCTTGTCCTCCAGCACCGGCTCCTCCCCGCGGCAGCGCTCGCGCTGCGAGTCGGAGAGCTCCGTCTTGTACTTCGGGCAGCGGGTGTGGAACACGCAGCCCGACGGCGGGTTCGACGGGCTCGGCAGGTCGCCGGTGAGCAGGATGCGCTCACGCCGCGACTCGATCGACGGGTCGGGGATCGGCACGGCCGACAGCAGCGCGTGCGTGTACGGGTGCATCGGCTGCTCGTACAGCGAGTCGCGGTCGGTGATCTCCATCACCTTGCCGAGGTACATGACGGCGACGCGGTCGGAGATGTGCCGGACGATCGACAGGTCGTGCGCGATGAACACGTAGGCGATCCCGCGCTCGCGCTGCAGGTCCTCCAGCAGGTTGACCACCTGGGCCTGCACGGACACGTCGAGCGCCGAGACCGGCTCGTCGCAGACGATCAGCTCGGGCTCGAGCGCGAGGGCGCGGGCGATGCCGATGCGCTGCCGCTGGCCGCCCGAGAACTCGTGCGGGTAGCGGTTGTAGTGCTCGGGGTTCAGGCCGACGCGCTCCATCAGGGCCTGCACCGTCGACTTGATGCCGCCGTCGGGCTTGCGGCCCTGGATCCGGTACGGGGCGCCGATGACGGTGCCGATCGTGTGCCGCGGGTTCAGCGACGAGTACGGGTCCTGGAAGATCATCTGCATCTCGCGGCGCATCGGCCGCATGGCGCGGCTCGACAGCTGCGCGATCTCCCTGCCCCGGAACTTGATGGAGCCGCTCGTCGGCTCGATCAGCTTGGAGGCGACCCGGCCGGTCGTCGACTTGCCGCAGCCGGACTCGCCGACGAGCCCGAGGGTCTCACCGGCGCGGAGGCTGAAGCTGACCCCGTCCACGGCCTTGATCGGGTTGCCCGGCCGGCCGAGGATCCCCTCGCGACGGCCCGGGAAGTGCTTCCGGACGTCGCTCACCTCGAGCAGCGGCTCGGTCCCGTCGGCCTCGTGCCGTCGCTCGGCGTCCTGATCGATGGCGGTCGTCACGGCCGCGCTCCCTTCACCGGTTCGGCGTTCACAGGTTGGGCCGGATCTCGGCGGCGAAGATCTCGCGCCGCTCCTCCGGCGGGATGTGGCACCGCACCTCGTGCCGCGCATCCGTCGGCAGCAGGTCGGGGTGGTCCTCGAAGCACCTGCTGCCGGGGACGCGGTCGACGAACCCGCAGCGCGTGTTGAACACGCAGCCCTTGGGGACGTTGATGAGCGACGGCGGCTGGCCCGCGATCGGGATCAGCCGGCTCGCGCGCACGCGGTCCATGCGGGGCATGGAGTTGAGCAGGCCCCACGTGTACGGCATCTCGGGCTGGTGGAACACCTCGTCCACCGGGCCCTTCTCGACGCACTGGCCGCCGTACATCACGAGGACGTCGTCGCAGGTCTCCGCCACGACGCCGAGGTCGTGGGTGATCAGGATGACGCCGCTGTTCAGCTCGGTCCGCAGCTCCTTGATCAGCTCGAGGATCTGCGCCTGCACCGTGACGTCGAGCGCCGTGGTGGGCTCGTCGGCGATCAGCAGGGTGGGGTCGCTGATCAGGGCCATGGCGATCATCGCGCGCTGGCGCATGCCGCCGGAGAACTGGTGCGGGTAGTCGTCGTAGCGCCGGGCGGCGTTCGGGATGCCGACCTTGTCGAGCATCTCGACCGTGCGCTTGCGCGCCTCCTTCTTGCCCACCTTGTGGTGGACGAGGTAGGCCTCGCTGATCTGCGCGCCGATCGAGTAGAAGGGGTGCAGCGCCGACAGCGGGTCCTGGAAGATCATCGCGACCTCCGTGCCGCGCAGCTTCCGCATCTCCTCCTCGCTGGCCGCGACGAGGTCCGTGCCGTTCAGCCAGACGTTGCCGGTGACCCGCGCCTTGGAGTTCTTGTGAAGGCCGAGGATCGCCTGGCTCGTGACGCTCTTGCCCGAGCCGGACTCGCCGACGATGCCGAGGATCTCGCCCCGCTCCACCTCGAACGAGACGCCGTCGACGCTCTTGACGAGCCCGTCCGCGGTCGGGAAGTGCACCCGGAGGTCCTCGACCTGCAGGAAGGGGCCGTCCGGCGCGTACCGGCTCGCCGGCACCGCTGCGGTCTGGGTCATGCGCGGTCTCCTTCGTCGCTCGCGTGCGGCCGCATCAGACGGTCACCCGCGGATCGATGATGCCGTAGGCGATGTCGACCAGCAGGTTCGCGACGACGAGCGCGACCGCCGCGATGATCGTGACGCCGAGGATCACCGGCAGGTCCTGCTGCAGGATCGACTGGATCGACAGGTAGCCGAGCCCGCGCAGGTTGAACACGCTCTCGGTGATGACGGTCGACCCGATCAGCGTGCCGAGGTCGATGCCGAAGATCGTGACGATCGGCGTCAGCGCCGCCCGGAGGCCGTGGCGGACGACGACCGTCTGCCGCGAGAGCCCCTTCGCCCGCGCGGTGCGGATGAAGTCCTCGCTCATCGTCTCGATCATGTTCGAGCGGGTGAGCCGGGCGTACAGGGCCGCGAAGAGGAACGCGAGCGCGACCCAGGGCAGGATCATGCTCTGGAACCAGCCGAGCGGATTCACGAACGGTGACACGTAGGCGGTGCTGAGCGGGATCCAGCCGAGCGTGTACTGGAAGACGAGCAGCAGCAGCGGCCCCGTGAAGAAGATGGGGAGCGACACGGCGGCGAGCGCGCCTCCCATGCCGACGCGGTCGACGATCGAGCCCGGCTTGAGCGCGGACAGCGTGCCGACCAGGACGCCGAAGATCAGCCACAGGATCGCGGCGCCGACGATGATGCTGGCGCTCACCGGGATGGCGCGGCCGATCAGCACGCTGACCAGCTCGTTCTGCCGGAAGGAGTAGCCGAAGCACGGGAACGGGCAGTCGATCGGGGTGTTCACCCCGTCGGAGATCTGCTTGCCGAAGATGCCGCCGATGAAGTTCGTGTACTGCTGCCAGATCGGCAGGTCGAACCCGAACCGGTGCTCCAGCAGCTTCAGCTGCGTCGAGCCCGGCTTGAACGGGATCTTGCCGACGTAGTAGTAGACGGGCGAGGTGTTCGACAGCGCGGGCGCGATCTGGAAGATCAGGAACGTCACGACGCTGACGATCCAGACCACCACGACCGCGCCGGCGATGCGGCGGATGAGGAAACGGATCATGCGCTTGGGAGGGCCGGCGGCCCGGATCGCTCCGGACCGCCGGCCCCGTCACCCTTCCTGCGAGTGGGTGGTTCTGATGGCGGGAAGGGTCAGCTGCCGCTGACGCCCATGTTCACCCAGTCGTAGATGCCGAACGCGAGCGCGTTGTTGCACGCGACGTTCGTCAGGCGCGGGTTGCGGTAGTACAGCGACTTGCCCCACAGCAGCGGCAGGTCGGCGCCCGTCTCCATCAGCGTGTGGTTGAGCTGCTGCCACTGCTCCTCGGTGGTGCTGCCACCCGTGGACTCGTCCAGGATCTTGTTGATCGTCGGGTTGTTCAGGCTGCCGTAGTTCGAGTTGCCGGTCGGCAGGATGTTCTTGCCGTTGACGATCGAGTTGTAGAAGCCGTACCCGGTCGGGAAGTCAGCACCCCAGCCGGCGAGGATCAGGCCGAGGCCCTGGTTCTTCACGTTGGCCGGCGAGCCGACGAACGTGGAGTAGTAGTTCGACGCGTCGGACGTGGCCGGCGTGACCTTGATGCCGACCTTGGCGAGCGACTGCTGGACCGCCGCGAACACCTTCGGGCCGGTCTGGCTCGGGGTGCTGTAGGCCATCTTGGTGGAGAAGCCGTTCGGCTGACCGCACTTGGCCAGGGCCTCCTTGGCCTTGGCGATGTCGCCCTTGCCCTTGGTCGCCGCGGTGTTGTACGGGTCGTAGGCGGAGCCGTCCTCGTGGCCCGGGATGCCCGGAGGCGTGAAGGACGCCGCGACCTGGCCGTGCGAGTTGCCGCCGAAGGCCTGGAGCACCGCGGCCTTGTCCAGCGCGTAGTTGATCGCCGCGCGGCAGTCCTGGTTCGGGATGACCGACTGCGGGATCGTCAGGTAGCGCGTGAAGGGCGTGGCCGGGTTGTCGGCGTTCGCCTTGGTCTTCGCGTCGGTGAAGATCTTGGTCTGCAGGGTCGAGCCCACGTCGACGTTCGCCTTGGCGTCGGCGGCGCCGGCCAGCAGCTTGTTGTCGATGTCGTTGGGGTCGGTGTCGATCGTCAGGTCGATCTCGTCCGCCAGCGGCTTGTGGATCGTGTCGGTCGACTGCTCCCAGTACTTGTTCCGCGTGAACGTCGCCGACTTCTGCGGGGTGTAGGAGGAGAGCTCGAACGGGCCGGACGAGACGGGCTTCTTGGCGTACGTGCCGCCGACGTAGCCCTTGCCGCCCTCGACCTTCGCCGGGACCGGCGCGAGCGTCGGCAGGGCGAGCAGGTAGTTGAAGTCGGCGTACGGCTTGCTCAGGTTGAAGGTGATGGTGTTGCCCGACACCTGGATGCTGTCGAGCTCCTTGCCCTGGTACGGGCCCTTGTAGCCGCTCGGCGCCTTGATGACGTCGAGGAAGTACTGGGTCGGACCGCCGTTGATCTGGTCGGTGGCGAAGATGCGCTCAGTCGCCCACTTGATGTCCTCGGCCTTGATGTCCGTGCCGTCGGAGTACTTCAGGCCGTCCTTCAGGGTGTACTTCCACTGCGTGTAGTCCGCGTTGTGGGTGCCCATGTCGGTGGCCAGGTCCGGGCCGAGCTCGTACTTGTCGCCGTTGACGTTCTTGTAGCCGATCAGCGTGCGCGAGAAGAGCCGCTGCATGTTGAAGCACCAGCCGTAGTAGGTGCGGGCCGGGTCCCACGAGTCGCAGTCGGAGTCCGAGAGCAGCTTGATGGTGCCGCCGGTCTTCGTGGAGGGGTTCACGACGCCGTCGACCGCGCCGTTGAAGGTGGCGGACCCGCCGCCGGTGCTGCTGGAGGGGTTGGTGGTGTTGCCGCCGCCACCGCCCGAGCAGCCGGTGAGCGCGAGCGCCCCCGCCGCGAACACGGCGACGAGCGCCGTAGTACCGCGCTTGTACCTCATAGGTCGTCCTTCCTGGTGTGCTGTGTCCGGCGGCGCGAGCCGCCGGGGGTGGGCCTGACGGCCCGGCGGAGGGCGGTGCAGGCCGCTTCCTCCGCGCGTCTGGTGGGTCGGCCCGTCATCGGGTCGACTTCGGGTCGAAGGCGTCGTGCAGCCCGTCGCCGAAGAGGTTGAACGCGAGCACGGTGATGAAGATCGCGAGACCGGGCCACACGAGGTAGAGCGGGTCGACCTGCACGTACTGCGCCGCGTCGGAGAGCATCTGGCCCCACGACGGCGTCGGGGGGATGATCCCGATGCCGAGGAAGGAGAGGCCCGCCTCGCCGAGGATGTAGTTCGGGATCGTCAGCGTGGTGTACACGAGGATCGGCCCGAGCAGGTTCGGCAGGATCTCGCGGAACATGATCCGCGCGTCCGAGGCGCCGAGGCTCCGCGCGGCCTCGACGAACTCCTTCTCGCGCAGCGACAGCACCTGGCCGCGGACGATCCGACCGATGTAGGGGAAGCCGAAGAAGCCGAGCACCCCGATGATGATCGCGTTGCGGGCCACGACCGCCGGGTCGCCGGCCGGGACGATGATGCCGACGACGGCGATGAGCGCCAGCGAGAACAGCAGCACCGGGAAGGACAGGATCACGTCCATGATCCGGGAGATCAGCGTGTCGGCCCAGCCGCGGTAGTACCCCGCGATGAGTCCCAGCGTGATGCCGAGCACGAGCGAGAAGAGCGTCGCGAGGCCGGCGATGAAGAGCGAGGTGCGGGCGCCGAAGACGAGCAGGGCGAAGATGTCCTGCGCCGTGCTGGGCGTGACGCCGAGCCAGTGCGAGCCGCTGATGCCGCCCGCGGCGCCGAGCGGCAGGTTCGTGTTCGGGTCGAGGAGCGACGTCGGGTCCTCGGGTGCGCCGTAACTGGTGCCGTACAGCTTCGTGATGACGCCGGCGAACACGCCGATCAGGATGAACAGGACGACGACCACGCCGCCCGCCATCGCGACCTTGTCCTGGCGCAGGCGGCGCCAGGCGATCGAGAGGAGCGACCGGCCCTTGATGGCTCCGCCGGTGGCGTCGCCGCGGTCGTCCTGCCGATCCCGGCGACCGAATCCGTCGGACTCCTCGACGGCCTCGGACTCGGCGGGCTGGCTGAAGGACACGGTTCCCCTTCGGATCAGGTGCAGAACGGCCTGCTCGGCTCCCGGCGTCCGGATGCCCGGGCAAGCATAAGGATGAACGGGTAGGACCCTGGAACCCAGGGCTGCTTTGTTACACGTCGGAAACCGGGGGCGATGGATCGATGCACCTGCTCGCACGAAAGCCGCGGCAGTCCTTGCGCTCTGGCAACTTCGTTGCGCGGCGACGCACAGGGTGCGCGCCGCGAGGATCCGTCGGGCCGTGCCGTCAGGCTGCGCGGTGGTGAGCGCGAGGCCGGGCGCGGCACGGGACGCGGACGGGCCGGCCGGGTCGGTCGAACCGGTCGGGCGTGCCTACCGACCCCGCGCCGAGCTGCTGCTCGTGCTGGGCGTCTCGCTCGGCCAGTCGGCGGTGTGGGCGGTCGTGTCGCTCGCCGACACGCTCTCCCGCGGACCGCTGCGCAGCCAGCCCCAGACGCTGAACCCGACCCAGAACGTGCGGCCCCTGTTCGACCTGATCGAGCAGCTGCTGTCCATCGCCTTCCCGCTCGTCCCGGTGCTGCTCGCCCTGTACCTGATGGGACCGGGCGTGCTGCGCCGGATCGGGCTCGACGTGCGCCGGCCCGGGTTCGACGCCGGGACGGGGGCCCTCCTCGCGCTGGCGATCGGGCTGCCGGGGCTGGGGCTGTACTTCGCGGGCGTCGCGCTCGGCATCACCACCCCGGTGCACGCGGCCGGGCTCGCACCGCAGTGGTACGCGGTGCCCGTGCTGGTGCTGTCGGCGCTGCGCGCCGCGCTGCAGGAGGAGGTGATCGTGGTCGCCTTCCTCGTCTCCCGCCTGCGGGACGCGCGCTGGGGCTGGCCCGCGGTCGTCGTGACGAGCGCGCTCCTGCGCGGCTCGTACCACCTGTACCAGGGCTTCGGGCCGGCGATCGGCAACGCCGTCATGGGGGTCGTCTTCGCGCTCTTCTACCGTCGGTTCGGCCGCGTCGCCCCGCTCGTCGTGGCGCACTTCCTGCTCGACCTCGTGAGCTTCGTGGGCTACTACGTCGTGCAGGCGGTCGCACCCGGGCTGCTCCCCTGACCACGGCCGCGCGGGACGCTGTCGGCGGCCGCGCCTAGCGTGACGGCGTGGTCCAGAGCATCGAGCTGCTGTTCGACGACGAGACCGAGACGGCGCTGGCGCGCTCGTGGGCGGCCCTGGCGGACGCCGGCCTGCCCAGCCTCGCGACCCACACCGGGGAGACGAACCGGCCCCACGTCACGGTCGCGGTGTCCGACGAGGGCGATCTGCGCCCGGCGCTGGACCGGGTCGGCGCGGTCCTCGAGGGCTGGGACCTGCGCGGTCGCGGGTTCGGCGCGGTGGTCGGCTCCCCCGTGCTGTTCGGCGGCCACCGCCACCGCTGGGTGCTCGCGCGCCAGGTCGTGCCGAGCCGGCCGCTCCTGACCCTGCACGCGGCGCTGCACCGCGCCCTCGCCGCGCACGCGCCGGACGCGGCGGTGTCGGAGCAGACGCTGCCCGACCGCTGGACGGCGCACGCGACCCTCGCACGCCGCGTCCCGGCCGAGCGCCTGGGCGAGGCGCTGCAGGCGGTCGACGTCGAGCCGCTGCCCTGCCGGTTCACCGGCGCGCGGCTCTGGGACTCCGTCCCGAAGACGGTCACCCCGCTCGGCTGACCCGCGGCGCGGGGCCCTCCCGCCCGTCGAGGCACGAGCGCAGCGCCCTCCCGCCGGTCGAGGCACGAACGCTGGGCCCTCCCGCCCGTCGAGGCACGAACGCTGGGCCCTCCCGCCCGTCGAGGCACGAACGCTGGGCCCTCCCGCCGGTCGAGGCGCGAGCGCAGCGCCCTCCCGCCCGTCGAGGCGCGAGCGCAGCGCCCTCCCGCCCGTCGAGGCGCGAGCGCAGCGCCCTCCCGCCGGTCGAGGTGCGAGCGCAGCGAGCCTCGAGACCACCCCCGCCGTCGGCGCGGACGAGTGGTCCCGAGGCTGCGCCGTCGCAGCGACCGTCAGGCGAAGGCGTCCGGCGGCGGGCAGGCGCAGACGAGGTTGCGGTCGCCCCACGCCTGGTCGATGCGGCGCACCGGCGGCCAGTACTTCCCGCGCACCGCGCGGTGCCGGTCCGCGGCGGAGGCCTCGAACGGGTAGGCCGCCTCCTCGCGCGTGTACGGGTGCGTCCACTCCGGGGCGGCGAGCGCGTGCGCCGTGTGGGGCGCGTTCACGAGCGGGTTGTCGTCCGCCGGCCACTCCCCCGCCCGCACCCGGTCGGCCTCGGCGCGGATCGCGAGCATGGCGTCGACGAACCGGTCGATCTCGGCGAGGTCCTCGCTCTCGGTCGGCTCGACCATCAGCGTGCCCGGCACCGGGAACGACATCGTCGGCGCGTGGAACCCGTGGTCGATCAGGCGTTTCGCGACGTCGTCGACCGTGACCCCCGTGGCCGCGGTCATCGGCCGCAGGTCGAGGATGCACTCGTGCGCGACGAGGCCGCCCTCGCCGCGGTAGAGCACCGGGTACGCCTCCTGCAGCCGCACGGCGACGTAGTTCGCCGCGAGGACGGCGGCGTCGGTCGCCGCCTGCAGCCCGTCCGCGCCCATCATCCGGACGTACGCCCACGAGATCGGCAGGATCCCGGGCGACCCGTAGGGCGCCGCCGAGACCGGCGTCCCGCCGAAGCGGCCGGGCGCCCAGTGCGCGACGCCGTCCGCCTGCTGCGCCATCGGGTGGCCGGGCAGGTGGGCGGCGAGGTGCGCCTTGGCCGCGACCGGGCCGACGCCCGGCCCGCCGCCGCCGTGCGGGATGCAGAACGTCTTGTGCAGGTTCAGGTGGCTGACGTCGCCGCCGAAGTCGCCGAAGCGGGCCCGGCCGAGCAGCGCGTTCAGGTTCGCGCCGTCGATGTACACCTGGCCGCCGGCCGCGTGGACGGCGTCGGTCACCTCGCGCACGTCGTGCTCGTAGACGCCGTGGGTGGAGGGGTAGGTGATCATCAGCGCGGCGAGCGCGTCCGCGTGCTGCGCGATCTTCGCCCGCAGGTCGGCGAGGTCGACGTTCCCGAGCTCGTCGCACGCGACGACCACGACCTTCAGGCCGGCGAGCACCGCCGAGGCGGCGTTCGTGCCGTGGGCGGACGACGGGATCAGGCAGACCGTGCGGCTCTCGTCCCCGTTCGCGCGGTGGTAGCCGCGGATCGCCATCAGCCCCGCGAGCTCGCCCTGGCTGCCGGCGTTCGGCTGCAGGCTGACCGCGTCGTACCCGGTCAGCTCGGCGAGCCACGCCTCCAGCTGGCCGACCAGCTCGAGCGAGCCCGCGACGTCCTCCGCCGGCGCGAACGGGTGCAGGTCGGCGAACTCCGGCCACGTCACCGCGGCCATCTCCGTCGCCGCGTTCAGCTTCATCGTGCACGAGCCGAGCGGGATCATCCCGCGGTCGAGCGCGTAGTCGAGGTCGGCCAGGTAGCGGAGGTACCGCATCATGCCGGTCTCGGAATGGAACGTGTTGAAGACCGGGTGGGTCAGGTACGCCGAGGTGCGCAGCAGCTGCACGGGCAGGGTCGCGGCGCCGCCGGCGACGAAGGCGAAGTCGGAGGAGCGGTCGCCCGCCAGCAGGTCGACCAGCAGGTCGACGACGTCGCCGGTCGCCTCGTCGAAGGCGATCCCGACGGTGCGGTCGTCGACGCGGCGCAGCCAGAGGCCGCGCTCGCGGGCCGCGTCGAGCACGGCCTCGGCGTCCACGTCGTCGATCAGCAGCACGTCGAAGAACGCCTGCTCGCGCACCCGCACGCCCGCGGCGCGCAGCATCGTCGCGGCGTGCGCGGCGGCACCATGGACGTCCTCCGCGATCCGCTTCAGCCCGGCGGGCCCGTGGTACACGGCGTACATCGCCGCCATCACGGCGAGCAGCACCTGCGCGGTGCAGATGTTGCTCGTCGCCTTCTCGCGCCGGATGTGCTGCTCGCGAGCCTGCAGGCTGAGCCGGTAGGCGGGGTCGCCGTCCGCGTCCTTCGACACCCCGACGAGGCGACCCGGCAGCTGCCGCTCCAGCCCCGCGCGCACCGCCATGTAGCCGGCGTGCGGGCCGCCCATCGCCATCGGCACGCCGAAGCGCTGGGTGGTGCCGACGGCGACGTCCGCACCGAGCTCGCCGGGCGGCGTCAGCAGCGTCATCGCGAGCAGGTCGGCGGCGACGACCGCGAGGCCGCCCCGCTCCTTCGCCGCGGCGATTGCCTCGGCCGGGTCCCAGACCCGCCCGGAGGCGCCCGGGTACTGCACGAGCACGCCGAACAGGTCGCCGTCGGGCAGCCCGTCGACGGCGAGGTCCGACTCGACCAGCTCGACGCCCACGGCCTCGGCGCGGCCGGCGAGCACGGCCTTCGTCTGCGGCAGCGCGTCCGCGTCGACCACGAACCGCGGGGTGCGGGCCTTCGACGCGCGCCGGGCGAGCAGCATGCCCTCCGCGACCGCCGTCGCCTCGTCCAGCATCGACGAGTTCGCGGTGGTCAACCCGGTCAGGTCGGCCACCATCGTCTGGAAGTTCAGCAGCGCCTCGAGGCGCCCCTGGCTGATCTCCGGCTGGTACGGCGTGTACGCCGTGTACCAGGCCGGGTTCTCCAGCACGTTGCGCTGGATCACCGCCGGGGTGATCGTGCCGGAGTAGCCGAGGCCGATCATCGAGGTGCGGACGGTGTTCCGCGCCGCGAGGCGGCGCAGCTCGGCGATCGCCTGCCGCTCGGTCGCGGCGGCCGGCAGCACGGACGGGTGCTCCGCCGGCTCCGGGCGGATCGCGTCCGGCACCGCGCGGTCGAGCAGCGCGTCGAGCGAGTCGGCGCCGACGGCCTGCAGCATCCGCTCCTGGGCGTCGGGGGTCGTGCCGATGTGCCGGCGGCGGAAGGCGTCCGCCGGCACGGCGACGGCGGGGCGGGCGGCGAGGTCGGTCATGCGGCGCCCGTCAGCGCGTCGTACTGGTCGCGGTCGAGCAGCTCGGGCAGCTCGCTGAAGCGCACCCGCATCAGCCAGCCCTCGCCGAACGGGTCGCTGTTCACGACCTCGGGCGACGACGACAGCTGCTCGTTCACCTCGACCACCTCGCCGGAGACGGGGCAGAAGAGCTCGCCGACCGACTTCGTCGACTCGAGCTCGCCGACCGTCTGCCCGGCGGTGACCTCGTCGCCGACGGACGGCAGGTCGACGTAGACGATGTCGCCGAGCTGCGCGGCCGCGTAGGCGGTGACGCCGACCGTCGCGACGTCGCCGTCCGCGTCGACCCACTCGTGCTCGGCGGTGTACTTGAGGTGCTCGGGGGCGGTCATGTCAGGCCTCTCGGGAGTAGAAGGGGAGCGGGACGACGCGGACGGGGAGCCGCGTGCCGCGGACGTCGACGGCGAGGTCCGCGTCGCGCGCGTCCTCGTCGAGGTAGGCCATCGCGATCGGGGTGCCGAGCGTCGGGCTGAGCACGCCGCTCGTCACGACGCCGACCTCGCGGTCGCCCGCGAGCACGGGGTACTCCGCGCGGGGCGCACGGCGGCCCTCCGCCGCGAGGCCGACCAGGACGCGACCGCCGGACGCGTGCTCCACCGCCTCCCGGCCGACGTAGTCGGCGGCCTTCGCCGGGCGGACCAGCCGGCCGAGGCCGGCCTGGTGCGGGCGGGTGAGCGTCGTCAGCTCGTGCCCGTAGAGGGGCATGCCCGCCTCGAGCCGCAGCGTGTCGCGGGCCGCGAGGCCGGCCGGGACGACGCCGGAGCCGGCGCCGACCTCGAGCAGCGCGCGCCAGAGCGCGGGCAGCAGGGACGGCGGCGCGTACAGCTCGTAGCCGCGCTCCCCCGTGTAGCCGGTGCGTGCGACCAGCACCGGGTGGCCCTCGTAGCGGGCGCGCATGAAGCGGTAGTTGCGCAGCGCCGCCAGCTGCTCGCGGAAATGCGCCTCGGTGACGTCGCCGTCGCCCTCGACGCCGAAGCCGGGGGTCTCGAGCAGCACGTCGAGCGCCCGGGGTCCCTGGAGGGCGACGAGGCCGACCTCGTCCGTCTCGTCCTCCACGACGGCGTCGAAGCCGACGGCCCGGTCGCGCAGCGTCGCCGCGACCACCTCCCGGTTCGCGGCGTTGGCGACGACGAGGTAGCGGTCGTCCCCCGTGCGGTAGACGACCAGGTCGTCGATCACGCCGCCCTCGCCGTTCAGCAGCAGCGTGTAGCGGGCCTGCCCCACCTGCGCGGTCGACAGCTCGCCGAGCAGCGCGGCGTCCAGGGCCTGTGGAGCGGCGACGCCGAGGACGACGATCTCCGCCATGTGCGACAGGTCGAACAGCCCGGCGGCGTTCCGCACCGCGTGGTGCTCGGCGAGGTCGCCCGAGTAGCGCAGCGGCATCGTCCAGCCGGCGAACTCGGTGAAGGAGGCGCCCGCCGCGGCGTGCACGTCGTGCAGCGGGGAGCGGTGCGGGACGGGATCGGACACGGCGGCTCCAGAGCGTCGGGGCCCGGCGTGCGATGCGGCGCCGGGTGGTGCTCCCCCTCTGTCATGGTGCCTGAGAGATTCGGCGAGAACGCCTTTCCCCGTCGGCGGGAGCCCCGCGGGCTCCGCTCTCCAGAGCGACCCGTCCGACGCGGTGCTGGACCTGAGAGATTCCGGGGCGGTTGCTCCTACGGTGCCGGCGGACCGGCTCTCCCGCGTCGGCCGATGCGGCCGGATCTTCGGTTGTGCGGTCAGCGTACTGCGCGGCTGCGACGCGCGGCCAGACGCGTCGGTGCCGACGGGTCAGGGCTCGAGGCGGGCCAGCGCCTCGTCGCGGGTGCCGACCACGTCGCAGGCGATCGGCAGGGCGGCGAGCAGCCGCGTCGCGGCAGTCCGGAAGGCGGCGTCGGACGACACGACCACGAGCCGCCGCACGGAGGGCAGCCCTGCGAGGCGGCGCAGCTCCTGCCGGTCCGCCGCCGCCACCGGGTCCTCGTAGCGCCGCACCTCGACCAGCACCCGCGCGCCGCCGTGCCGCCCCGCCGCGTCCGTCAGCTGCCGCCGCAGCACGGCGATCGCAGGGCCGTCCGGCGCTCCGTCGAGCACAGCTTCCACCAGGTCGGATCCGTCGTGGAGCGTCGAGGTCAGCACCGGCAGACCGTACGCCCGCCTACTCGTAGAGGACCTCCGCCTCCTCCGTCAGCTCGACGGTGCGGGCGAGCAGACGGGCGACCGACTCCGAGCGCAGCAGGTCGAGCTGGTCGAGCGGCCCGAGCGGTGCGATCGCGGCCAGCTGCCAGGCGGCCGCGGCCGGGTCCTCGTCGAGGCCGACGTCGGACGGCCAGCGGACCTCCTGGCCGACCTCCTCCGCCTTGTGGAGCACGCGGCGCACGACCCGCTCGGCGTGGTCGAGCAGCGGCGCCAGCTCCTCCTTCCACGGCGGCTCGGGCAGGTCCTCGACGACCGCGCGCGGGTACGGGGCGTCGTCGAGCCACTCCGTGATGCGGATGCGCCGGTCGCCCTGCGCGATCATCAGCACCGCCTGGCCGGCGCTGTCGAGCTGGCCGACGCGGGCGATCGTGCCGATGGCGGCGCGCACGTCGCCGCCGCCGACCTCCGACCCGCGCTCGATCAGCGGCACCCCGAACTCCGCCGGCTCGTCGGGGAGGATGTCGCGCAGCAGCGCCAGGTACCGCGGCTCGAACACGCGCAGCGGCAGCGGCATGTGCGGGAAGAGCACCGACCCGAGCGGGAACATCGGCATCACGGCCATCTGTCGATCCTCCCCCGCCGCACGGACGTCCCGGCGCGCACCGCAGCGAGCGCTCCAGCAGGACTGTGCGAGCGCTACAGCAGGAACATGCGAGCGCTTCAGCAGGAAGGGCGCGCTTCGGCAGGAGGATCTCACCGACCTGTTCCTGCTGAAGCGCTCCGTTCCTGCCGTAGGACCCCGCCCCTGCGCGCTGCGGCGCGTCACGCTCCGCGTGGCTCCGGGGGGGGGGGGGTCAGCCGTGGCGCCACTCCACGACGTCGCCGTCCTGCATCACGTACTCCTTGCCCTCGATGCGGGCGCGGCCGCGGCTGCGCGCCTCCGCGACGCTGCCGGCGTCGACGAGGTCCTGGAAGCCGATCACCTCGGCCTTGATGAACTTCTTCTCGAAGTCGGAGTGGATGACGCCCGCGGCCTCCGGGGCGTGCGCGCCGCGGCGGATGGTCCAGGCGCGCGCCTCCTTCGGCCCGGCCGTCAGATAGGTCTGCAGGCCGAGGGTGTCGAAGCCGACGCGGGCCAGCTGGTCGAGGCCGCTCTCCTCCTGGCCCGTGGAGGCGAGCAGCTCGGCCGCGTCCTCGGGGTCGAGGTCGATCAGCTCGCTCTCGATCTTCGCGTCGAGGAAGACGGCCTGCGCGGGCGCGACGAGGGCGGCGAGCTCCGCCTTCCGCCCCTCGTCCGTGAGCACCGCCTCGTCCACGTTGAAGACGTAGAGGACGGGCTTCGCCGTCAGCAGCCCGAGGTCGCGGACCGGCGCGAGGTCGAGGCCGGAGGCGGACAGGCGCGTCCCGGCGTTCAGCGCGGCGATCGCGGCGCGGATCGCGTCGAGCGTCTCCTGCGGCGCCTTCTTGCCGCGGACCTCCTTCTCGACGCGCGGCTCCGCCCGCTCGAGGGTCTGCAGGTCGGCGAGGATCAGCTCGGTGCCGATCGTCTCCAGGTCCCCGGCCGGGTCGACGCCGCCCGCGACGTGGACGACGTCCGGGTCCGCGAAGCCGCGGACGACCTCCGCGATCGCGTCCGCCTCCCGGATGTTGGCGAGGAACTGGTTGCCGAGCCCCTCCCCCTCGCTCGCGCCCTTGACGATGCCCGCGATGTCGACGAACGACACGGCGGCGGGCACGACGCGCTCGGACGAGAACAGCCCGGCCAGGGTGCCGAGCCGCGGGTCGGGCAGGTCGACGACCCCGACGTTCGGCTCGATCGTCGCGAACGGGTAGTTCGCCGCGAGCACGGTGTTCTTCGTCAGGGCGTTGAAGAGGGTGGACTTGCCGACGTTGGGCAGGCCGACGATGCCGATGGTGAGCGCCACGGGCCTCAACCGTAGGCGTCCGAGCGGGTGGCCGTCGGCGGTGTCGGAGGGCGCTGCCATCGTTCGAGCCGTGCCACTGGACTTCGCCGCCGTCGACTTCGAGACCGCGGGGCCGACCGCGGCGTCCGCCTGCTCGGTCGGCGTGGTGGTCGTCGAGGACGGCCGGATCACGGACCGGGTCGGCTGGCTGATCCGGCCGCCCGCCGGCCACGACGTGTTCAGCGAGTGGAACATCCGGGTGCACGGGATCACTCCGGACCGCGTGGTCGACGCCCTGTCCTGGGCCGACCAGATGGAGCACCTGCTCGCCGCGCTCGGGAACCGTCCCGTCGTCGCCCACAACGCCCGCTTCGACATGGGCGTCATCCGCGCGGCCTGCTTCGCGACCGGGGTCCGCACACCGCCGCTCGACTACTTCTGCAGCCTGCGGCTCGCCCGCCGCACGTACGCGCTCACCAGCTACCGCCTGCCTGTCGCCGCGATGGCGGCCGGCTTCGAGGACTTCCCGCACCACGACGCTCTCGCCGACGCGGAGGCCTGCGCCCGCATCGTCGTCCACGCCGCCGAGCGGCACGGGGCGGAGGACGTCGACGGCCTGCTCGAGACGGTCGGCGAGCGCCTGAACCGGCTGCAGCCGCAGGCGCCGCACACGTCCGTGCCGATGGCGTTCGCCTGACGCTCCGCGGCGACCCCGCTCCGGGGTCGCCGCGCCGCTGCCGGCTCGATTCGTCACGCCGGTCGTCCCGCCGTGCGTGTCCGTGTGAGCCGCGGAGGCGAAGGGCGCGCCCCCGGCGTCTCGAGACGTCACGCTCCGGGCTGCGGAGGCGTGGCGTTCTGAGCCGGTAGACGGACCCGGGCAAGGCCGTCGCCGCGGACATCGCGGGCGAAGCGCCGAGTCGGTGTCGGACGGGGCTGCGACCCTCCACGGCATGGACGTGCTGCCCCTGGTCATCGGCCTCGTCGTCGGCGTGCTGATCGGCGCGCTCGCGGCGCTGGTGGTGCGACGGCCCGCTCCCGCCGCCGACCCCGCGCTCGACACCGCCAGGCGGGAGACCGAGCTGCTGCGGTTGCGCGCGGAGGCCGACGCGGCCAGCGGCCGGCTGCGCGAGGAGCTGTCGGCGCAGGAGGCGACGATCGCTGGGCTCGAGCGGGCGCTCGACGCGGCCGAGCGGCGCGAGGCCGAGCAGGCGCGCGCGAAGGCGCACGACGACGTCGAGCGGCGACGCCGCGAGCAGGAGGAGCACCGGGTGCTCGCCGCCCTGGCGCCGGTGCAGGAGACCCTGCGCGCGATGCAGACGAAGGTCGGCGACCTCGAGCAGCAGCGGGCGCAGCAGTACGGGGCGCTCGAGGAGCAGCTGCAGGCCGCACGCCGCTCCACCGAGCAGGTCCGGACCACCGCCGAGTCACTCGCCGCGGCGCTGCGCAACAACTCGGTCCGCGGCGCGTGGGGCGAGACGCAGCTGCGGCGGCTCGTGGAGGCGGCGGGCCTGACGAACCGCGTCGACTTCGACATGCAGGTCACCAGCCGCAGCGACGACGGCGTGCGGCGCCCGGACCTCGTCGTCCGGCTGCCCGAGGGCCGCTGCATCGCCGTGGACGCCAAGGTGCCGCTGACCGCGTTCATCGAGGCGAACGAGATCCCCGAGACCGCGGTCGGGGTGGCGGCCGACCGCCGCGCGGCGCTGCTGAAGGAGCACGTCCGCGCGATCCGCGCCCACATCGACGCCCTGGCCGCGAAGGGCTACTGGACCGACTTCCACAGCCCGGAGTTCGTGGTCGCCTTCCTGCCGAGCGAGTCGCTGCTGTCGGCGGCACTCGCGGCCGACCCCTCCCTGCTCGACTACTCATTCTCGAAGCGGGTCGCGCTCGCCTCCCCGGTGAACCTGTGGGCGGTGCTGAAGACGGTCGCCTACACGTGGACGCAGCAGGCCCTGACGGAGGACGCGCACCGGCTGTTCCTGCTGTCGCGCACCCTGTACGACCGGCTGTCGACGCTGGCGACGCGGGCGGAGAAGCTGCGGGGCGCGATCGAGCGCACGGTCACGACCTACAACGAGTTCGCCGCCACGCTCGAGTCGCGGGTGCTCGTGACGGGCCGGCAGATCAACCGGATGGACGAGTCGAAGATCCTCGGCGAGGCTGCGCCGCTCGACGCGCAGCCGCGCGGCTTCACGGCGCCGGAGCTCGCCGCGGGCGACGCCGCCTGACCCGCGCGTCCCCGCTATCCGCGCCCGCAGCGCCGATCGTCGCCGAGCGCTCGGCGCCGACTGCACCTCAGAGCGCCACGCACGCGCCCCCCGCGCCTCCGCCGCGAGCGAGCCCGCTCCGCGACGCCGCTAGTCGGAGCCGCGTCCACCGCGCACCGCACAATCTGCGCCCGCAGCGCTGATCGGCGCCGAGCGCTCGGCGACGAATGCACCTCAGGGCGCCGGGTGCGGGTGCGGAGCGGCGCGGGTCAGAGCCAGCGGTCGGCGATGTGCTCGCTGACGATGCGGCGGAAGGTGCCCGAACGGCTGCGGAGCGCGACGGACTCCGTGCGGATCGTGTCGCCGAGCAGCCGCACGCCGTCGACGAGGCCGCCGTCCGTCACCCCGGTGGCGATGAACATCGTGTTGTCGCCCGCGACCAGGTCGTCGGCCGAGAGGATCCGGTCGAACACGAGGCCCGCGGCCTCGCCCCGGGCGCGCTCCGCGTCGTCCGAGGGCGCGAGCCGCCCCTCGATGAACCCGCCGAGCGCCTTGATCGCGCACGCGGTCATGACGCCCTCCGGGCTGCCGCCCTTGCCGACGCAGATGTCGATGCGCGTGCCGTGCCGGGCCGCGTTGATGCCGCCCGCCACGTCGCCGTCGAGCAGGATCCGGGTGCCGGCGCCCGCGGCGCGGATCTCCTCGATCAGCGGCTCGTGCCGCGGCCGGTCCAGCACCGCGACGACCATCTCGCCGACCGGCTTGCCCTTCGCCTTCGCGAGCTCGCGGATGTTGTCGCCGATCGACTGGTCGAGGGAGATCACGCCGTGCCCCCGGTCGTCCGCGACGAGCTTGTCCATGTAGAACACGGTGGAGGCGTCGAGCATCGAGCCGCGATCGGACGCCGCGATCATCGCGAGCGCGTTCTGCCGCCCCTGCGCGGTCATCGAGGTGCCGTCGATCGGGTCGACCGCGATGTCCGCCTGCGGGCCGCGCCCCGTGCCGACGTGCTCGCCGTTGAAGAGCATCGGCGCGTGGTCCTTCTCGCCCTCGCCGATCACCACGACGCCGTCGAACTCGACGGTGCCGAGGAAGGCCCGCATCGCGTCGACCGCCGCCCCGTCCGCGGCGAGCTTGTCGCCCTTGCCGATGAACGGCACGGCGCGGATCGCCGCCGCCTCCGTCGCCCGCACCAGCTCCATGGCGAGGTTGCGGTCCGGCCTCGCGACCAGGTTCCTGTCGGACATGGATGCCTCCCTCGCGCCGTCGCTCACCCCGGAACCTAGCGGTCGGCGCTCACCGCGTGCTCAGTAGGGTGACGGGCAGGCCCTGACCGAAGGAGTTCGCCATGCCCGTCGCCACCCCCGACCAGTACGCCGAGATGCTCGACCGGGCGAAGAACGGCGGCTTCGCCTACCCGGCGGTGAACGTCTCCTCCAGCCAGACGATCAACGCGGTGCTGCAGGGGCTGACCGAGGCCGGCTCCGACGGCATCATCCAGGTCACGACGGGCGGCGCCGACTACTTCGCCGGGCACACGGTGAAGAACCGCGCGGCAGGCGCGATCGCGTTCGCGAGGTTCGCGACCGAGGTGGCGAAGAACTACCCCGTCACGGTCGCCCTCCACACCGACCACTGCCCGAAGCCGGCGCTCGAGAACTTCGTCCTGCCGCTGATCGAGGCGAGCGAGGAGGAGGTCAAGGCGGGCCGGAACCCGATCTTCCAGTCGCACATGTGGGACGGCAGCGCCGTGCCGCTGGACGAGAACATCGAGATCGCCGCCGACATGCTGAAGCGCACGAAGGCGATCGACGCGATCCTCGAGGTCGAGATCGGCGTCGTCGGCGGCGAGGAGGACGGCGTCCAGCACGAGGGGTCGAACGAGGCGCTGTACACGACGCTCGGCGACGTCGAGAAGGTCGTGGAGGTCCTCGGCCTCGGCGAGCACGGCCGCTACATCGCGGCCCTGACCTTCGGCAACGTGCACGGCGTCTACAAGCCCGGCAACGTGAAGCTGCGCCCCGAGCTGCTGGGCGAGATCCAGGCGGGTCTCGCGGAGAAGTACGGCCGCGGCCCCAAGCCGCTCGAGCTCGTGTTCCACGGCGGCTCGGGCAGCACGGACGACGAGATCTCGCGCGCGGTCGCGAACGGCGTCGTGAAGATGAACATCGACACCGACACGCAGTACGCCTTCACGCGCTCCATCGCCGGGACGATGTTCTCGAACTACGACGGCGTGCTGAAGGTGGACGGCGAGGTCGGGAACAAGAAGATCTACGACCCGCGCGCCTGGGGCAAGACCGCCGAGACGGCGATGGCCGCCCGTGTCGCGGAGGCGACGCGGCAGCTCGGCAGCGCCGGCAAGTCGCAGAGCTGATCGACGGCGGCGCCGGCTGGCGCTGACGCACACCGTCCATGCAGGGCGGCAGGCCGGAGCCGGCTCGGCGTGGCACTGCCCCTCAGTTGGAGGCTTGAGCGGCAGATGGAGGCGGCTGGCGCCTCCATCTGCCGCTCAAGCCTCCACCTCGTGACACGGGAGCGCCGCCGCGAGTCGACGGCGCCGAGCGATGAGCGCTCGACCCGTCCGCGAGCGCGGTCAGGCGGGCAGGCGCAGGCGGGCGAGGTAGGCGGGGTCGGCCAGCACGAGGCCGATGACGATGGCGGTCGCGGCGAGGAAGGCGACGACCGCGCAGACGACCGGGATCCACCAAGCCCTGCGGCGCGTGCGGAGCCGCGGCACCGAGAAGCCGATCGCGAGCACCAGCGACAGCACCTGCGTGATCGACAGCAGGACGCCGCCGACCGCGGCCGCCTCGGTGTTCGTGTAGGCGCCGAACCCCTGCGTCTGGAAGACGGAGCTGAGCGCCGGGCCGAGGTCGCGCGCCTGCGCCACGGTGCGGGTCACCTGGACCAGCGCGAAGACGAGCAGCCCGACCGTCAGCGGGGCGTCCCAGGCCGGCGCCGTCCCCTGCTTCGGCGCGGCGCTCAGCTGCGGCCGCCGAGCGCGCGGGGGTCGGGGGCGCCGGTCCTGTCGCGACGCAACTCGCGCGGCAGGGAGAACACCAGGTCCTCCTCCGCGGTCCGCACCTCCTCGACCGTCCCGAACCCGAGGCCCGCGAGCACGCGCAGCAGCTCCTCGACGAGCCGCTCCGGCACGCTCGCCCCGCTCGTGACGCCGACGGTGCCGGCGCCCTCGAGCCACGCGGGGTCGAGCTCCGAGGCGTCGTCGATCCGGTGCGCGCTGGTCGCGCCGTGCTCGAGCGCCACCTCGACGAGGCGGACCGAGTTGGAGGAGTTCGCGCTGCCGACGACGAGCACGACGTCGGCGTCCCGCGCGACCTTCTTCACCGCCACCTGGCGGTTCTGCGTCGCGTAGCAGATGTCGTCCGACGGCGGGTCCTGCAGGTTCGGGAACCGCACGCGCAGGCGGCGCACGGTCTCCATCGTCTCGTCGACCGACAGCGTCGTCTGCGACAGCCACACCAGGTTGTCGGGGTCCGCGACCTCGACGACGTCCGCCTCGTCCGGCGAGCCGACGAGGGTCGTGCGGTCCGGGGCCTCCCCCATCGTGCCCTCGACCTCCTCGTGGCCGTGGTGGCCGATCAGGAGGATGTGCCGGTCGTCCCGCGCGAAGCGGACCGCCTCGCGGTGCACCTTGGTGACGAGCGGGCAGGTCGCGTCGATCGCCTGCAGGCGGCGCTCCCCCGCAGCTCGCACGACGGCGGGCGAGACGCCGTGGGCGCTGAAGACGACGTGGGCGCCCTCCGGCACCTCGTCGACCTCGTCCACGAACACCGCGCCCTCCTGCTCGAGCCGCCGGACGACATGGACGTTGTGGACGATCTGCTTGCGCACGTACACCGGCGACCCGTACCGCTCGAGCGCTTTCTCGACGGCGACGACGGCGCGGTCGACGCCCGCGCAGTACCCGCGCGGGGCGGCGAGCAGCACCCGGCCCGACCCGGTGACGGCGGGGTCGATTACCGTGGCAGCGCTCCTCGGGCCGGCCGGCAGGCCGAGTTCGACGGCAGGAGACACCGGGGCAGTCTAGGAGGCGCGCTGATGAGCGACGGGGTCGGCACCGCGGAGGCGCCCTGGCCGGTGGCGATGCTCGGGCAGAAGCTGAAGGGCTGGATCGATCGGCTCGGCCAGGTCTGGATCGAGGGCGAGATCACCCAGTGGGGCGTCCGCGGCGGCAACGCCTACGGGAAGCTGAAGGACCTGGAGCGCGACGTCACCGTGCCGTTCCAGATCTGGTCGAGCGTGCGGTCGCGCCTGCCCGACGACCTGAAGCAGGGCGACCGCGTGATCGCGCTCGTGAAGCCGGACTACTGGCTGAAGGGCGGCTCGCTCTCCATGCAGGTGTTCGCCATGCGCCACGTCGGGCTCGGCGACCTGCTGGAGCGGCTCGAGCTGCTGCGCCGCACCCTCGCGGCCGAGGGCCTGTTCGACCCGGCCCGGAAGCGTCGGCTGCCCTTCCTGCCGCGGCGGGTCGGCCTGATCACCGGCAAGGACAGCGACGCGGAGAAGGACGTGCTGCGCAACGCGCAGCTGCGCTGGCCGGGCGTCGACTTCCGGGTCGTGCACGCCTCCGTGCAGGGCGATCGGACGGTGCCGGAGGTCCTGGCCGCGCTGAAGGCGCTCGACGAGGACCCGGACGTCGACGTCATCGTGATCGCGCGCGGCGGCGGCGACTTCCAGAACCTGCTCGGGTTCAGCGACGAGCGGCTGGTGCGCGCGGTGGCCGCCGCGACGACGCCCGTGGTCAGCGCCATCGGGCACGAGAACGACCGGCCGCTGCTCGACGAGGTCGCCGACCTGCGGGCCTCGACCCCGACGGACGCCGCGAAGCGGGTGGTGCCGGACGTGACGGAGGAGCTGAGCCGGGTCGCGACGGCGCGGGCGCGGATGCGCAGCCGCCTGACGCACCACGTGTCGGCGGAGGCGGACCGGATCGCGCACCTGCGCGGCCGGCGGGTGCTGGCCGACGGGTCCTGGATCGTCGAGCGGCGCGCGGACGAGCTGACCCGGTACGCGGCCCGCTCGGCGGAGCTGATGGACCGGGCCGTCGAGCAGGCGGAGGCGCGCCTCGCCGAGGCGCGCGGGCACCTGCGCGCGCTCTCCCCGCTGCGCACGCTCGAGCGCGGCTACGCGATCGTGCTGGACGCGCAGGGCGCGGCGGTGCGCCGCACCGAGCAGGCGCCCGCGGGCGAGCACCTCGTCGTGCGGGTCGTGGACGGCGCGGTGGCCGCGCGGAGCGAGGGCCCGCTCGGCACCGAGGAGTCGCGCTCGGCCGCCGGCGTCGGCGCCCGCTCGTAGCATGGCGGTCATGAGCGGGACGGAGCAGCCGGCGAGCCCGGACATCGAGTCGATGAGCTACGAGACCGCCCGCGACGCGCTGGTCGCCGTCGTCGACGAGCTGGAGCGCGGCGGCGCGACGCTCGAGCAGTCCCTCGCCCTGTGGGAGCGCGGGGAGGCCCTCGCCACCCGCTGCGAGACGTGGCTGACGGGTGCCCGCGCGCGGCTGGACCGGGCGCCGCAGGGCGCTGCCGACGCGTGAGCGAGCGACCGCCCCGGGTCGTCGCCGAGCTCGGGCGCCCGGAGACGCCGGACGAGACCGCGTCGCGGAAGGCCCGCGACCGCGCGCTGCGCCGCTCGCGCCAGAACACCCGCAACCTCGTCGCCTCCCTCGCCGCGACGGTCGGGCTCGTCATCGTGATCGTCCTGCTCGTGCCGCGCGGCACGGGCGTCGAGCAGCCCGTCATCGACGTGCCCCAGGTGGTGCAGCAGTACCGCGACACCGCGGGCCAGCCGCTGATCGCCCCGGACCTGCCCGCCTCGTGGCGCGCGAACGCGGCGCAGCTGCGCGGCGCCGGCGACGCCGCCTCCTGGTACGTCGGCTGGGTGGTCGACGGCACCGGCTACGCGGGCCTCACCGAGGGGCTGCCGGGCACCGACGAGACGCTGCGCTCGGCGCTCGACGGGGCGCAGCCCACCGGCACGACCGAGATCGGCGGCCTGCCGTGGCGGGTCTACGACCGGCGCGACCTCGGCGACGCCGCGGGCAACGTCGCCTACGGGCTCGCGACGCGGATCGGCGACGTGCGGGTCGCGGTGTACGGCACCGTGTCGGCCGGGCAGGTGCGGGATCTCGCGGCGGCCGTCGCGAAGGACGCCGCGGCACGCGGCCTGACCGGGGAGGGGAGCCTGCCGTGAGCGCAGCCTCGATCGACGCGTGGCGCGAGCTGGCGGAGGGCAACGCGCGGTTCATCGCCGACGAGCCACGCCACCCGAACCAGGACGCGCGTCGCCGCGCGGAGGTCGCGCAGGGGCAGCACCCGGTCGCCGCCCTGCTCGGCTGCAGCGACAGCCGGGTCGCCGCCGAGGTGCTCTTCGACCGCGGTCTCGGGGACCTCTTCGTCATCCGCAACGCCGGGCAGGTCGCGAGCGCCTCCGCCCTGGCCTCGATCGAGTACGCGGTCGCGGTGCTCGACGTGCCGCTCGTCGTGGTGCTCGCGCACGACTCGTGCGGCGCGGTCAAGGCCGCGATCGACGCGGAGCAGCCCGACGCCCCGATGCTGCCGCCGCTGATCGCGGCCCACGTCGACCGGATCGTCCCGGCCGTGCACGCGGTGGCCGACGGGACGGACGCGGACGCGGTCGGGCAGGCGCACCTCGAGGCGACGGTCGCCGCCCTGCTGCAGGAGTCCGAGCTGCTCGCCGCGGCGGTCGCCGAGGGTAGCGTTGCGGTCATCGGGGCCGAGTACCGCCTGGCCGACGGCCGGGTGCACCGCCGCTTCACCGTGGGCGAGGCGGAGTGAGCCCCGCCCACCGCACCGCCTGAGGCGAAGGAGCCCGATGACGTCCGACGACGCCGCCTACCGGATCGAGCACGACACGATGGGCGAGGTGCGCGTGCCGCGCGACGCCCTGTGGGCCGCGCAGACGCAGCGCGCGGTCGAGAACTTCCCGATCTCCGGGGCGGGTCTCGAGGACGCGCAGGTGATCGCGCTCGCGCGCATCAAGCGGGCCGCCGCGATCGTCAACGGCGAGCTCGGCGTGCTGGCGGCCGACGTGGTCGAGGCGATCGTGTCCGCGGCCGACGAGGTGATCGCGGGCGGGCACCTCGACCAGTTCCCGATCGACGTGTACCAGACCGGCAGCGGCACCTCGTCGAACATGAACATGAACGAGGTGCTCGGCTCGCTCGCGTCGCAGCGGCTCGGGCGCACCGTGCACCCGAACGACGAGGTCAACGCGAGCCAGTCGTCGAACGACGTGTTCCCGACCTCGGTGCACGTCGCGGCGACCGAGGCGGTGGAGCGCGACCTGATCCCCGCGCTCGAGCACCTCGCCGAGGCGCTGGAGCGGAAGGCGTCCGCGTGGGCGGAGGTCGTGAAGGCGGGCCGCACGCACCTGATGGACGCGACGCCGGTCACGTTCGGGCAGGAGTTCGGCGGCTACGCGCGGCAGATGCGGCTCGGCGTCGACCGGCTGCGCGCGATGCTGCCGCGGCTCGCGGAGGTGCCGCTCGGCGGCACCGCGACCGGCACGGGCATCAACACGCCCGCCGGCTTCTCCCCGAAGGTCATCGCGATCCTCGCCGAGACGACCGGGCTGCCGATCACCGAGGCGGCCGACCACTTCGAGGCGCAGGGCGCGCGCGACGGGCTGGTCGAGGCCTCCGGCGCGACGAAGGTCGTCGCGGTGAGCCTGACCAAGATCTGCAACGACCTGCGGTGGATGGGCTCCGGCCCGAACGCCGGGCTCGGCGAGCTGCACATCCCCGACCTGCAGCCCGGCTCGTCGATCATGCCGGGCAAGGTGAACCCGGTCGTGCCGGAGGCGACGCTGATGGTCGCCGCCCGGGTCGTCGGCAACGACGCGACGATCACCTGGGCGGGCGCGTCCGGCCTGTTCGAGCTGAACGTCGCGATCCCCGTCATGGGCACCGCGCTGCTCGAGTCCGTGCGCCTGCTCACGAACGCCGCCCGGCTGCTCGCCGACACGGTGGTCGACGGCCTGACCGTGAACGAGGCCAGGGCCCGCGCGCTCGCGGAGTCGTCGCCGTCGATCGTGACGAAGCTGAACCGCGTGATCGGCTACGAGGCCGCGGCGAAGGTCGCCAAGCACTCGGTCGCGGAGAGCATGACGATCCGGCAGGCGGTGATCGACCTCGGCTTCGTGGAGCGCGGCGAGGTCACCGAGCAGCAGCTCGACACCGCCCTCGACGTCCTGTCGATGACCCGCCCGGGCTGACCCATCCCCGCGCCTCGCGGCCTGCGGATCCTCCGCGGACCGCGAGGCGCTCACGCGGCGAGGAGCAGCGCGAGCCAGGCGCCGAGCAGCATCGGCGGTCCGAACGGCATGCGGCTGCCCGCGCCGCGGCGGACCAGCACGACCACCGCCGCCGCGCCGCCCACGAGGAACGCGAGCACGACCGCGAGGACCGCGCCGCCGGGTGCGGCGGCCGCACCGAGCGCACCGAGCAGCGGAGCGAGCTTGACGTCGCCGAAGCCCATCCCGCCCGTGACGTGCAGCAGCAGGAGCACGAGCCCATAGGTCGCGCCCGCGAGCAGGACCGGCAGCACGGCGCGGCCGGCCACCGCGCCGTCGAGCAGCACCGCAGCGAGCACGATCGGGTAGCCGGGCAGCACGACCGCGTCGGGGAGGCGGTGCTCCGCGACGTCGGTGGCGACGAGCCGCGGGGTGGTGACGGCGAGCCAGAGGACGCCGAGCAGCAGCGGCCGCGGCCCGACCGCGACGGCGGCGAGCAGTGCGAGGGCCGCCGCCACGACGGCCTCGTCGATCGGGACGCGACGGGCGACGGCGAGCACGCCCGCACGCTAGAGCGGCTGCGAGGGGCGCAGCGGCGGTTCTCCACAGGGCGGGCGGCGGCTGCGCCGGTCGGTCTCGACAGGCTCGACCACCGGGGTAGGCGCGGACTCGACGGACTCGACCAGCGAGGCGGTCGCGCTCAGTCGTCGGAGTCGGTCTGCTCCTGCTCGACGGGGCGCGCGATCACCCAGAGGGAGAAGGCGATCGAGGTCACGAGCATGACGATGCCCATCGCCAGGTTCACGTTGATGCCGGCGGCGTGCTCGATCTCGGTCGGGGTCGTGAACCCGATGCCCCAGATCAGGCAGAAGACGCCGTAGACCCCGAAGAGGATCGCGACGATGGTGCGCAGCTCGAAGACGCGGTCGAGCAGGTGCGGTTTCGGTCGGTCGGCCATCGGTGCCCCCTAGAACGCCTGGAAGAGGATGTAGAGCAGGACGTTGATCACCAGGATGCCGATGCCGAGGACCCACGGGTTCTTCAGCACCCCGGGGTCGGCGGGCAGCTTGCCGGAGTCGTCCGTGAGGCCCCGCACGAGGCCGACGAGCTCCCGCTCCGGCCGCGGCGCAGTCCGGTAGGAGACGATCACCGCGACGATGATCGCGAGCGCGAAGCCGATGGTGCCGCCGACGAAGCTCGAACCCTGGCCGGTCAGCGACAGCACCCCGGTCTGCGTCAGCAGGAACACCGTCGTGGCGCCCACGATGCCGGCGAGCAGACCGGACCAGCCCGCGGGCCCGGTCATCCGCTTCCACAGCAGCCCGAGGATGAAGATCGCGAAGAGCGGCACGTTGAAGAACGAGAACAGCGTCTGGACGTAGTCCTGGATGTTGTTGAAGCCCGCCGCGATGAAGGCCGTCCCCATCGCGAGCAGGGTGCCGACCACCGTCACGACGCGGCCGACGTTCAGGTAGTAGCGGTCCTCCCGGTCCGGGCGCACCCAGTCCTGCCAGATGTCGTAGGTGAACACCGTGTTCAGCGAGCTCACGTTCGCCGCCATGCCCGCCATGAAGGAGGCCAGCAGGCCGGCGAGCGCGACGCCGAGGAAGCCGTTCGGGATCAGCTCCTTGAGCAGCAGCGGCACGACGTCGTTGTAGGTCGCGCCGCCGCCCGATCCGCCGCGCTTCAGGTCGACGATCGACGGGACGAGGACGGAGGCGATCATGCCCGGCACCACGATGATCAGGGCGACGAAGGTCTTCGGGATGGCGGCGATCAGCGGGGTGCGCACGGCGGCCGGGGCGTCCTTGGCGGAGAACGCGCGCTGCACCTCCGTGAAGTTCGTGGTCCAGTAGCCGAAGGACAGCACGAAGCCGAGCCCGAGCACGACGCCGACGGTGCTGCCGAGCCCGTTGGCGATGCCGGTCAGCTCGCTGCCGGGGAAGGGCTGCAGCGTCGCCGGCCCGCCGTCCAGCCGCCCGATCTTCTCGGTGAGTCCGGACCAGCCGCCGACGCGCGCGAGGCCCACGATCGTGACCGGGACCATCGCCGCGATGATCACGAAGAACTGCAGCACCTCGTTGTAGATGGAGGCGGACAGCCCGCCGAGGAACGTGTAGGCGAGCACCACGAATCCGGCGACGACGATCGACACCCAGAGCGGCCAGCCGAGCAGCGCCTGCACGATGATCGCCATCGCGAACAGGTTCACGCCCGCGATCAGCACCGAGGCGATGGCGAACAGGACCGCCTGGAACCGCTGCGTCGGCTTGTCGAACCGCTTGCCGAGGTACTCCGGCACGCTGCGGGCCTTGGACCGGTAGTAGAAGGGCATCATGAAGAGCCCGAGGAAGACCATCGCCGGGACGGCGCCGATCCAGTAGTAGTGGAAGGTCTGCTCGCCGTACTGCGCGCCGTTCGCGGCCTGCCCGAGCAGCTCGATCGCGCCGAGGTTCGCGGACACGAAGGCGAGCCCCGTGATCCACGCGGGCAGCGAGCGCCCGGACAGCAGGAAGTCGAGGCTGTTCGCGACGCGTCGACGGGCGGCGAGGCCGATGCCGAGCACCAGCACGAAGTAGAAGGCGAGCAGGACGTAGTCGATCGGCTGCGCGTCGAGGGCGAGCGGGTCGGCGGCCATCACGACCGACGTGGGGCTGGACGTGGCGCACGCTCCTTCACCGTGGACCGCACCCGATGCGGCCGATGCACACGGTAGGAAGAGCGGGCTGAGAGCCGGTTGTGGATCGTGTGAGGACGGGATCCAGCCGTCGCCCGGCCGGATCCCGTCCGACGTCAGCTGAGCTCGTTCGACTCCAGCAGGTCCGTCACGAGGGCGGCGATCGCGCTGCGCTCGCTGCGGGTCAGCGTGACGTGGCCGAACAGCTGGTGCCCCTTCAGCGTCTCGATCACGCTCGCGACGCCGTCGTGCCGCCCGACCCGCAGGTTGTCGCGCTGCGCCACGTCGTGCGTCAGCACCACGCGCGAGTTCTGCCCGATGCGCGACAGCACGGTGAGCAGCACGTTGCGCTCGAGCGACTGGGCCTCGTCCACGATGACGAACGCGTCGTGGAGGCTGCGGCCGCGGATGTGGGTGAGCGGCAGCACCTCGAGGATCCCGCCGTCCACGACCTCGTCGACCACGTTCTGCGACACCACCGCACCGAGGGTGTCGAACACCGCCTGCCCCCAGGGGTTCATCTTCTCGGCGGCGTCACCCGGCAGGTAGCCGAGCTCCTGGCCGCCGACGGCGTACAGCGGCCGGAACACCATGATCTTCTTGTGCTGCCGGCGCTCCAGCACGGCCTCGAGCCCGGCGCACAGCGCCAGCGCGCTCTTGCCGGTGCCGGCGCGGCCGCCGAGCGACACGATCCCGACCTCCGGGTCGAGCAGCAGGTCGATCGCGAGGCGCTGCTCGGCGCTGCGGCCGTGCAGGCCGAAGACGTCGCGGTCGCCGCGGACCAGCCGCACCTCCCCGCGCCGGACGACGCGGCCGAGCGCGCTGCCGCGGTCGGAGGACAGCACCACGCCCGTGTTCACCGGCAGGTCGTCGGCGGCGGCGAGCGAGACCCGGTGCTCCTCGTACAGGTCGTTCACGTCGTCGGCCTCGACGGCGAGCTCCGCGACGCCGGTGTACCCGGTGTCGACGGCGAGCTCGTGCCGGTACTCCTCGGCGGTCAGGCCGATCGACGACGCCTTGACCCGCATCGGCAGGTCCTTCGACACCACGGTCACGTCGAGGCCGTCGTTCGCGAGGTTCTGCGCCACGGCGAGGATGCGGGAGTCGTTGCCGCCGAGCTGCAGCCCGTTCGGCAGCACGCTCATGTTCGAGTGGTTCAGCTCGACGCGCAGGGAGCCGCCGTCGCCGACCGGCACCGGGAAGTCGAGCCGCTCGTGCTTGACCCGCAGCTCGTCGAGGTTCCGCAGCGCCTGCCTGGCGAAGTACCCGATCTCCGGGTCGTTCCGCTTCGCCTCGAGCTCGGAGACGACCACCACCGGCAGCACGACGGCGTGCTCCGCGAAGCGGAACGGCGCCTTCGGGTCCGACAGCAGCACCGACGTGTCGAGCACGAAGGTGCGCGTCGAGGTCGCGGGCGGGGCGTCGGCGGGCCGGATCGGACGGGTGGGCAGCGCGTCGGTCACAGGGGCTCTCTCCCCCGTCGGCGGTGACTCCCGCCGGCGGATCGGTGCGTCACCGGGACCCGCTCGCCTCCAGTCGTCTCGAGCCGTCGCACGTCCCGGACCGGGTGAAGTACCCGATGGCCGACACCGTACGTGAGGGCGGGGACGCCGCCGCGCGCCCCGCCGTCAGACCTGCTGGGGCAGCCGCTCGGCGAGGAAGCGCGCCACCGCGTCGGGCCCGGTCAGCACGCGGGTCGCCGCGGCCTTCACCTCGTCCGAGGCGCCCTCGACCGCGTACGACTCGTCGGCCTCGGCGAACAGCGGCAGGTCGTTCGCGCCGTCGCCGAAGGCGACGATGCGGTCGAAGCCGCCATCGGCCGCGATGCGCCGCACCGCGGAGCCCTTCGTGGCGGACGCGGGCGTCACGTCGAGCACGGCGAGCCCGTCGTTCGGGTCCTTCTGCAGCGCGAGCGCGCAGCCGATGCCCCACGAGATCGCCCGGATCATCCGCGCGAGCCGCCGGAGCACCGGGTACTCCCCGGTGATGCTGACGAAGAACGCGCTGTCGTGGTCGACCTCGTCCCACCCGTCCACGGGCAGCAGGCGCGGGTCGCCCTCGCGGGCATCGAGGAAGGCGTCCACGCCCGCGGTCTCCGCGCCGCGCACCCAGCTGATGCGGTCGTCGTCGCCCTGCAGCCAGAACACGAGCGGCGTCACGCCTGCCGCCAGCGAGGCGCCGATCAGCGGGTGCAGGGCGCGGGCGTCGAACCGCTCCCACCAGAGGCGGGAGCCGTCCGGGTCGACCGCGGTGGCGCCGCCGTAGGCGACGAACGGGAGCGCGAGCGGCAGGCCGCCGAGCGACTGCAGCGCCGTGCGGGGCGAGCGGGCGGTCGCGACGGTGAGGGCGGTGCCGCCGTCCAGCACCCGCCCGAGCAGCTCGCGGGACGTGGTGCTGAGGCCCTCGTGGTCGAAGAGGGTGCCGTCGAGGTCGGTGACGTAGAGGGTCCGGCCCTCGCCCGTGATCGTCATCGGACGGGCCTCACTGCCTGGGAGTAGGCGGTCAGTGCGGTTCTCAGCATGCTCAGAGTCTCCTCCTGCGTCCCGGCGTGCGGGGACACCCGCACGCGCCCGCCTCGGATCGTCACCGAGACGCCGTGGTTGTGGAGCGCCGCGGTCAGCGCGGTGAGGCGCTCCGGCAGCGGCTCGATGACGACGAGCCCCGCCCGCTCGAGCGCCGCGCGCGGCGACACGACCGGCAGCCCGAACTCGTCCGCGAGCGCGATCACGCGCGCCGCCTGCCCCGACACGAGGGTCGCGACCTCGCGCGCACCGGCCGTCGCGAGGTCCTCCAGCGCCGCGGCGAGCCGCGCGGCGGCGGCCTCGTCCGCGTGCGCGAGCTGCAGCGCGTCCGCGCCGCGGCGCACGGGCGGCACCTCGTCCCAGGGCAGGGCGTCGCCGCCGGACCCGCCGATGCCCGACAGCGCCGGAGTGAGCCGTTCGGCGGCCCGGTCGGAGACGGCGAGGAAGGCGGCGCCGTGCCCGGCGCGCAGCCACTTCTGGCCCCCGCAGGCCACGACGTCCGCCGCGGTCCAGGGCAGGTCGACGGCGCCGAGCGCCTGCACGGCGTCCACGATCAGCAGGCGGTCGCCGATCACCTGGCGGATGCCGTCGAGGTCGGCGACGTGGCCGGTGCGGGCGTCGACCGCGCTGACGAGGACCGCGGCGGTCGAGGGCGTCAGCGCCTCGCGGACCCCGGCCGGGGTCACCCGCCCCTCGGACGTCGGCAGCGGGACGGGCACGACGGTCTGCAGCAGCTCCGCGGCCCGGGCCACCGCGATCGGCAGGCTCGGGTAGTCGGCGGCCGACACGAGCACCGGGCCGGTCACGCCGTAGACGGCCTGCGTGATCCCGTGCGTGGTGCTCGGCTGGAAGACGACCTGGTCGGCGCGGAACCCGGTGACGGCGGCCGCCGCGGCCGCGAGCCGGGCGGTGCCGTGCTGCAGCCGGTCGTAGGCGCCCGGGCGGGCGCGCGTCAGCGCCTCCTGCTGCGCGGCGGTCTCCGCGAGCACGGCGCGGGACAGCGGCCCGAAGCGCGCGAAGTCGAGGTAGCCGGGCTCCTCACCGAACCCCGCCAGGTAGGCCGTGATCGCGGTGTGCGCCGTCGGAGCGCCGGAGAGAGCAGCCATCGCGGTCGAGGAGCCTACCGGCCGCTCGGGCCTCAGGACGCGGCGCGCACCCGCACCACCACCGTGCGCATGCCGGCGTTCCCGTGCCCGTCGGCCGCGACGACGACCACCCGGTGGACCCCCGCGCTGCGCGGGGCCGTGACCTGCAGCACGCCGCTGCCGACGCGGCGGACCGCGGCGCGGGCGAGCCCCGAGCCGGACCCCCAGGGGGCGGTGGTCACGAGGGCGCGCCAGCGCACGCGGTCGCCCTGCGGATCGCGCGCCGCGACCCGGATCCGGATCGGCGCACCCGCCTTCACGGACGTCGAGGTCGCCGTCGCGGTGCGGATCACGGGCGCGCCCTGCGTCGTGGCGCCCCGGTACGCCCGCTGCACGGCGAACCAGGCGGCGCGGCGCAGCCCCGCGGTGCGGAGGCCGAAGCGCACGCCGGCGAGGTCGGTCTCGGTGCCGTAGTGGAAGACGACGACGCCGAGGGAGCGGCCGGGGTGCGCGGTCGCCGCTCTGATCGCGTGCCGCACGCCCGCGGCCCGCGCCGCGTCGCCGTGGTCCGCGGGGCCTCCCGCGGGGTCCGGCGCCTCCTCCCAGGACCCGGTCGGGCCGGTCTCGGTGACGAGGTAGGGCTGGCGGATGCGCGCCTTCCGGAAGACGTCGTCGACGATCGACACCGAGGAGTAGGCGTTCACGCCGATCACGTCGAGGTGCGGCGCCCGCCGCGCGAGCGCGCGCCAGTCGCGCGGGATCGCCTCGACCGAGAGGGTCGGGTGGTCGGGGTCGGCCCGGTGGACCGCGCGGGCGAGCCCGTCGAGGAAGCGGCCGTAGGCGGCGCGCTGCGCTGCGGCGGAGGACCCGCCCCTGGCGGACTGCTCGAACATCACCTCGTTGCCGAGCCCCCACGCGAGCACGCCGCGCTCGTGGCGCAGGTCGCGGACGCGGCCGAGCACCTCCGCGCGCAGCCGGCGCTTCAGCGCGGCGTCGTGCACCCAGTCGGCGTCGTGCGGCAGCCAGTGGCCGACGACGACGCGCATGCCGCGCTTCGCCGCGCCGCGCAGCAGGGTCCTGGTGCCGCCGTCGACGCCCCAGGTGCGGACGGTGTTGGCGCCGAGGCGCCGCACGTCGGGCAGCCACCGCTCCGCCTCGGCCTGCGGCGGCCCCCAGGTGACGCCGCGCACCTGCCACCGCTTCCCGTCGACGAGCAGGCGCTTCGCCCCGGTCGCGCCGACGACGTGGACGCCGGCGGTCGCCGCGGTCGCGGGCGCGGCGGGCAGCAGGGAGAGGGCGACGAGCAGCGCGACGAGCACGGCCGGGACACGGGCTGGCATCCGGGCACCGTAGGAAGCGGCGCGGCGGGGACCGCGGAGGCGCGCGGTCAGCCGCCGTAGCGGCGCTGGCGCTGCACGTACGACCGGAGCGCCCGCAGCAGATCGACCTCGCGGAGGTCCGGGCCGAGCGCCTCCACGAAGTAGAACTCGCTGTGCGCCGACTGCCAGAGCATGAAGTCCGACAGCCGCTGCTCCCCCGAGGTACGGATGACGAGGTCCGGGTCGGGCTGGCCGCCGGTCCACAGGTGCTCGCCGATCAGCTCCGGCGTCAGCGTCTCGGCGAGGTCCTCGAGCCCGCCGCCGCCCGCGGCGTGCCCCCGGACGATGCTGCGCATGGCGTGCACGATCTCCGTGCGGCCGCCGTAGCCGACCGCGAGGTTGATGTGCAGGCCGTCGTCGTGCGCCGCACCGCGCCGCTCCGCCTCCTCCAGGTCCTCGAGCAGCGCGGCCGGCAGCCCCTCCCGGGTGCCCACGTGCTGCACCCGCCACCGGCTCGAGAGGTCGAGCGCGAGCGCCCCGATGATGTCGAAGAGGTCGGTCAGCTCGCCGCCCGTGCGGCCCCGGAGGTTGTCCGTCGACAGCAGGTAGAAGGTGACGTGCCGGATGCCGACGCGGTCCACCCAGTCGGCGAACTCGAGCAGCCGGTCGGCGCCCGCGCGGTGGCCGTGCGCGACGGACTGGAGCCCCGCGAGCCGGGCCCACCGGCGGTTCCCGTCGAGGATCATCGCGACGTGGCGCGGCAGCGGTGCGCCCGCCAGGTTCCGCCGGAGGCGCCGCTGGTAGAGCGAGTAGACGGGGCGTCGCAGCCGTACCCCCGGGATCCGCACGCGGCAACGGTACGCCCGCGCTCCTCCACTACCCTCGCCCGGATGGCGGAGATCCGGGACGACGCACCTCCGCACCTCCCCCTGCTGGAGGAGGCGCGGGACCCCGCGCACCAGGAGACGAAGCCGACCTGGCGCGGTTGGATCCACGCGGTCAGCGCGCCCGTCGCCGCCGTCGCGGGGCTGGTCCTCGTGGCGCTCGCGAACGGTCCGGAGGCGCGCTGGGCGTGCGTGGTCTTCGCCCTGACATCGATCCTGCTGTTCGGCAACTCCGCGCTGTACCACCGGGTCGACTGGTCGCCGAAGGTGAAGCGGGCGCTGAAGCGCGTCGACCACGCGAACATCTACCTGCTGATCGCGGGCACCTACACGCCGCTGGCGCTGCTCGCCCTGCCGCCGGCGCAGGGCGTCGTGCTGCTCTGCGTCGTGTGGGGCGGCGCGCTGCTCGGGGTCCTGTTCCGGGTCTTCTGGGTCGGGGCGCCCCGCTGGCTGTACGTCGCGCTCTACCTCGCGCTCGGGTGGGCGGCGATCGCGTACTTCGTCCCGCTGTTCGAGGCGGACGCGGCGATGATGGTGCTCGTCGTCATCGGGGGCGCGCTCTACACGGCGGGAGCGGTCTGCTACGGCCTGAAGCGCCCGAACCCGTTCCCCGGGCGCTTCGGGTTCCACGAGATCTTCCACACCTGCACGGTGCTCGCGTTCCTCTGCCACTGGACCGCGACGCTGCTGATCGCGCTCGACCCCGTCGCCTGATCGGCCCCGCTCGCGCGACCCCCGCCGGTCGAGGTGCGACGGAGGAGCCTCGAGACCGTCCTCCGGGAGGGCCGGCGCGGCTCAGCGGTCGCGGGAGCGCTCGACGGCGTCCTGTCCCTCGGCGGCGTCGCGGCGCTCGGCGAGCTCGCCGCGGTACCGGACCCGCCGCACGCGCCTCGTCATGTCCACGATCAGCAGCACGACGGCGGCGGTGATGAACAGCATCGCGAGGAAGCCGACGACGCCGGGCGTCACGGAGTCCGGGTTCACGTTCAGGCTCGGCGAGGGCGACGGCGTCGGGACGGCGGTCAGCAGCGCGCGCATGAGCCCCTCCCGTCGGCGTTAACCTGCCCGCCGAACCTAGCCGAAGCGGAAGGACGCCCCGTGTCGAACGCGCTCGACGTGCGCTACGGGCGCACGCCCGAACGGCGCCGGCGCGGTCGGGTCGTCGCGATCGCGGCCGGCGGTGCGGTCGCGCTGGCCGCGGCGGCGTGGGGCGTGTGGACCGGGATCGGCGGGTCGACGTCGACCTACGAGGCCGACACGGTCACCTCCCGCGTGATCGACGACCATTCGACCGAGGTGCGCTGGCTCATCACGGGGCGTGCGGACGCGGCCTTCGTCTGCGCGATCGAGGCCCGGGACACGAGCGGCATCACGGTCGGGCTCGTCGAGCAGACCGTTCCGGTGACGGGCAGCGGGAACCGGGCGGGCGACACGGTCGTGCGCACGGTCCGCAAGGCGGCGACCGGGTTGATCGCCTCCTGCCGGGACGCGTAGAGTCGGCGTTTCGTTCCGGGCCGCCACCCGGTGTCGGCGATTCGACGTCGAACCTCCGCCTCCTTCCGCGAGCGGCTGCTGCGGCCCCGACCCCCGTACCGAGACGAGGACGCTCTTGCCGCAGGACACCACGACCTGGCTGACCCAGGAGGCCTACGACCGCCTGTCGGGCGAGCTCGCCGAGCTCGAGGGCCCCGGCCGCACCGAGATCGCGAAGCGCATCGAGCAGGCCCGCGAGGAGGGCGACCTCCGCGAGAACGGCGGCTACCACGCGGCCAAGGAGGAGCAGGGCAAGATCGAGGCGCGCATCCGCCAGCTGACGCAACTGCTGCGCACCGCCGAGGTCGGCGAGCCGCACGGCGCGAGCGACGAGGTCTCGTCCGGCAACGTGGTGACCGCGTCGGTGGCCGGCAACTCGATGACCTTCCTGCTCGGCAGCCGCGAGATCGCGGGCGACTCGGGCCTCGACGTCTACAGCGAGGGCAGCCCGCTCGGCGCCGCGATCCTCGGCTCGAAGGTCGGCGACACGGTCAGCTACCAGGCCCCGAACGGCCGCACCATCGAGGTGCGGATCGAGAAGGTCGACACCTACCAGGGCTGACCCTCGGTGCCCGCGAGCGCCCGACTCCCGAGTCCTCCGAGGTTCCCCTCCGGGTTCTCGAGGCCTCGAGGACCCGGAGGGTGCCGGAGCCCTCGAGTCCTCGAGCAGGAACCGTGACCTTCAGCAGGAAGAAGCGGGCCGTTTCTTCCTGCTGAACGTCGCCGTTCCTGCTGAAGGGCTCGCGCGCCGTGCTGCAGCCCGGCGTGCGACCGTCCTGGCGGGACTCGCGAGGACGAGGCGGGTCAGGCGGCGATGACCTGGGGCTTGTAGCCGGCCTGCTCCAGCGCCTCGATCACGAGCGACTGGTGGGCGCGCCCGCGGGTCTCCATGGCGATGTCGATCTGCACCTCGCCGATCTGCGTGCCCATGCCGTGCCGGGTGTGCAGCACCTCGACGACGTTCGCGCCGGCCTCCGCGATCATCGCGGAGACGACCGCGAGCTGGCCTGGCCGGTCGGGCAGGGGGATCCGCAGGGTCATGTAGCGGTCGGAGGCGACGAGCCCGCGGCTGATGACGCGCTCCATCATCAGCGGGTCGATGTTGCCGCCCGACAGCACGACCACCGTGCTGCCCGGGTCCGGCACGCGGCCCGACAGCAGCGCGGCGACGCCGACCGCACCGGCGGGCTCGACGACGAGCTTGCCGCGCTCGAGCAGCACGAGCAGCGCGGTGGCGGTCTCGTCGTCGGTGACGGTGACGACCTCGTCGACGAGGTCGCGCACGACCTCGAAGGTGAGGCGGCCGGGGGTGCCGACAGCGATGCCGTCCGCGATCGTCGGGGCGGTCGGCACGGTGCGCACCTCGCCCGCCTCCAGCGACACCGGGAAGGGCGCCGCGTTCTCCGCCTGCACCCCGATGATCCGCACGTCGTGCCCCGCGGCCGCCTTGATCGCCGCCGCGACGCCCGCGATCAGCCCGCCGCCGCCGACCGGCACCACGACGGTGCGGACGTCGGGCACGTCCTCCAGGATCTCGAGGCCGACGGTGCCCTGCCCCGCCATCACGTCGGGGTGGTCGAACGGCGGGATGAGCACCGCTCCGGTGTCCTCCGCGAACGCCGCGGCGGCCGCGAGCGACTCGTCGACGACGTGGCCGACCAGCTCGACCCGGGCGCCGTAGTCGCGGGTCGCCTCGAGCTTCGGCAGCGCGACGCCGATCGGCATGAAGATCGTGGCCGGGATCCCGAGCAGGCGGGCCGCGGCCGCGACGCCCTGGGCGTGGTTGCCGGCGGAGGCGGCGACGACGCCGCGCGCACGCTCCTCGTCCGTCAGCCGGGACAGCCGGTAGGAGGCGCCCCGGATCTTGTACGAGCCGGTGCGCTGCAGGTTCTCGCACTTCAGGTGGACCGGGGCGCCGACGACGCCGCCGAGGTAGCGGGAGTGCTCCATCGGGGTGCGGGCCACGAGGGAAGAGAGGACGCGACGGGCGTCCTGGATGCGCTCGAGGGACGGAGCGGCGGACCCGGCCGGGGCCTGGACGAGACGGGCGGCGGCCGCGGAGTCGGCGAGTGCCACGTCGTTCTCAGGCAACGGTCGTCACGTCCTCCGGTCGCTCCGCACGCCGCCTCCGGCGGCGGGCCGCACGCCCGCCCTCCTCGGGCTCGGTCGGCATCGGACCCTCGGGCGGCGGCGGCTCATCCTTCCACGCGCCGCCCGCCAGGTACTTCACGGCGGAGTTGGCGGCGGCGGTGAACGGGACGGCGAAGACCGCGCCGCCGATGCCGGCGATGATCGAGCCCGACGCGACGGCGAGGACGACCGCCACCGGGTGCAGGCGCACCGCGGAGCCCATCAGCAGGGGCTGCAGCACGTGCGACTCCAGCTGGTTCACCCCGATGACGCCGCCGAGCATGATCAGCGCCGCGACCGGTCCCGCGTAGACGAGGGCGACCAGCACCGCGAGGCCTCCGGTGACGATCGCGCCGACGAAGGGGATGAAGGCGGCGAGGAAGACCAGCACCGCGATCGGCACCACGAACGGCAGGCCGAGCAGCAGCGCGACGAGGCCGATCCCGATCGCGTCGATGAGGGCGACGATGATCTGCACCCGCACGTACTCGCCGACCGAGAGCCATGCGGCCCGGCCGGCGCCGTCGACCGCGGCGCGGGCGCGCTTCGGCGCGAGCCGGACGCACCAGCGCCAGATGCCGGCGCCGTCGATCAGGAAGAACAGCGTGATGAAGAGGGAGAGCACGAGGCCGACGCCGATGTCGCCGACGGTCGAGACGCCGGAGAGCGCGCCGGTCAGGACGGTGCCGCTGTTGCGCTGGAGCCAGGTCGTCGCGCTGTCGATGGCGCTCTGCACGTCCTGCCCCGAGACCCCGAAGGGCGACGTCCGCAGGTAGTCGAGGAAGGTTCGGTACGCCTCGACGGTGCGCGTCTGGATGCCGTCGAAGCCGGATCGGATCGTGAGGACCACGAGGGTGACGAGCGCCGCCACCACGACGAGCAGCCCGAGGAACGTGACCGCGACGGCGAGCCCGCGGGGCAACCCGGCGGTGACGAGCCGCGCCTTGACGGGGTTCACGAGGCCGGTGATCAGCACCGCGACGAGCACGGGCACGACGACGACGTGCAGCAGGATCACGAGGTAGACGACCAGTCCGGCGAGGACCAGCGCGCCGACCAGCGGCCACGACCAGGCGCCCGCGATGCGGACGGCGTCCGGGATGGCGCGCGCGACGACGTCGCGCTCCTCCTCGTGCTCCGACCGGCGTGCCACGGCGGGAGTCTAGGGAGGCGCGCCCGGGGAGCGGGATCCCGCCATCGGGTGAGGGCGTCGGCGGTCGGCCCTAGCGTCGGGCGGGTGGAGACCCTGTCGGCCCGGGAGGCGCGACGCATCGCGCTCGCCGCGCAGGGGTTCGGCCGCGCGCATCCGCCGACCGCGGGCCGGACCCGGATCGAGGCCGTGCTGCAGCGGCTGCACCTGCTGCAGATCGACAGCGTGAACGTGTTCGAGCGCAGCCACTACCTGCCGGTGCTCGCGCGCCTCGGTCCGTACGACCGCCGTCTGCTCGACCGCATGCTGCTCGCGCCGGGGACCGGCCGCGTCGAGTACTGGGCGCACGAGGCCGCGTTCGTGCCGGCGGCGGACCTCGGGCTCCTCGCCTTCCGGATGGCGCACTTCCGGGCCCGCTACGCCGACGACCTCGCCGCGCACCGCGACCTCGCGGCCGCGCTGGTCGCCGAGATCGCGGACCGCGGCCCGCTCGCCGCGAGCGAGGTGGAGCAGCGGCCCGCGGTGCGGCAGGGGCCGTGGTGGGGCTGGTCGGACACCAAGCGGGTGCTCGAGATGCTGTTCCGGTCAGGGGATCTCGTCAGCGCGGGGCGCCGCGGCTTCGAGCGCCGGTACGGGCTGCCGGCGCAGGTGCTCGGGGGCGCGATCGAACCGGTGCCGAAGGCGGACGCGGTGCGCGAGCTGGTGCGGCGGGCCGCGGTCGCGCACGGCGTCGCAGCGCTGCCCGACCTCGCGGACTACTACCGGCTGCGCTCCGACGACACGGCGGTCGCGGCGCAGCAGCTGGAGGACGCGGGCGAGCTGGTCCCCGTGTCCGTGCCGGGCTGGACCCGAGCCGACGGGCGCCCGCTGCGGGTGTGGCGGCACGTCGACGCCGCGCCGCCGACCCGGATGCGGGCCGCGGCCGTGCTGTCGCCGTTCGACCCGGTCGTGTGGCAGCGCGACCGGATCCTCCGGATGTTCGGGTTCCACTACCGGATCTCGATCTACACGCCGGCGGCGCAGCGCGAGCACGGCTACTACGTGCTGCCGGTACTGGTCGACGACCGGCTGGTGGGGCGGGTCGACCTGAAGTCCGACCGGCAGGCGGGAGTCCTCCGGGTGCAGGCGGCCTGGCTCGAGGAGGGCGAGGACCCGGGCGTCGCCGCACGCCTGGCACCCGTGCTGCGCGAGGCGGCCGCATGGCAGGGCCTCGACGCGATCGACGTGGTCCCCCGCGGCGACCTGGCCCCCGCACTCGCGACCGAGCTCCGCTGACCCGCGCGCCCTCCGCGCCCCTCCGCCGGTCGAGGTGCGACGAAGGAGCCTCGAGACCAGCCCCGCGAGCGCGGGCGATCTCGAGGCTCGCTGCGCTCGCACCTCGATCAACGGCGAGCGAGCGCGGCCTCGCGCCCCGGGCAGCGGCGCGCGCAGTTCCGGGCGAGTCCGGCGGATCCGGGCGCGATCGGACGTCCGAACCCGCCCCGATCCGCCGATCACGCCCGGAACTCCGGCACCACAGCCCGCGCCCCTCCGCCGGTCGAGGTGCGACGAAGGAGCCTCGAGACCAGCCCCGCGAGCGCGAGCGATCTCGAGGCTCCTGCGCTCGCGCCCCGGGCAGCGGCGAGCAGGCGCATGTCCGGGCGACTTCGGCGGATACGGGCGCGATCGGACGTCCAAACCCGCCCCGATCCGCCGATCACGCCCCGATTCGCCCGCGGCCCGCACCCCTCCGCCGGTCGAGGTGCGACGCAGGAGCCTCGAGACCAGCCCCGCGAGCGCGAGCGATCTCGAAGCTCGCTGCGCTCGCACCTCGATCACCGTGCGGGCCGCGCTCGCACCTCGATCGGCGGCGCGGGTGCTGCGCTCGTGCCTCGGTCAGCGGCGCGGGTGGAGGACGCTCGTCGCGGCGGCGAGGACCTCGTCGACCGTGACCGCGAGCAGCGCCGGGTCCGGCGAGGACGCGAAGGCGTCGCCGAGGCGCACCGCTTCGTGGGTCAGCGCGGCGTGCGGGCCGGGAGGCGGCCCCCAGCGCTCCGGCCCGACGGGTCCGAAGAGCACGACGGAGGGGGTGCCGTACGCCGACGCGAGGTGCGCGGCGCCCGTGTCCGCGCTGACGACGAGGGCCGCGTCGGCGATCAGCGCGACGAAGACGTCGAGGTCGGTCCGCCCCGCCAGCACGCGGTCCTCCGGCAGCCCCGCGAGCGCGGCGACCGCGAGCGCCCGCGGCCGCTCCCCCGCCGACCCGCTCAGCACGACCCGGCCGACTCGCCCGTCGAGCTCGCGGGCCACGGCGGCGAAGCGCTCCGCCGGCCACTCGCGGGACGGGTAGGCGGCGCCCACGTGCACGACGACGGCGGCGGGCGCGGGCGACGGCACCGGCGGCCGGTCGATCCGCACGTCCGCGGGGTCGCCGGGCATCCCGGCCGACTCGACCAGCCGCACCCAGCGCACCCGCTCGTGCGTCGCCTCCCGCCACGGCGGCCCCGGCTCCCCCGCTCGGATCGCGTGCCGCACCGTCCGCCGGGCGCCGAGCGCGTCGATGACGCCGGCCGACTCCGGACCGCCGCCGTGCAGGTTCACGGCGACGTCCACCTCGCCCGGCGCGAAGGGCAGCGGGTCGCCGAGCGCCGCGACCGGGAGCAGCTCGTCGACCGCCGGGACCAGCCGCGCGACGGGGGCGAGCCACCCGCTCGTGGCGAGCACGATCCGGTGCTGCGGCAGCGCGCGCCGCATCGCCGCGAGCGCGGGGACGGCCACCAGCAGGTCGCCCAGCTGCAGGGCACGGAAGGCCACCGCCACGGGCCGCACGTCCTGCTCCACGGGAGGCATCGTGCCAAGCCCTCTTCCTGAAGAGCAGGCGGACTCACAGGTTCGGTGGCGAGGAGCCCACTATCCATGTCCGGTGGTCCGGCATGCGCGCACGCCCGCCGCGGTGCTGTTCGACCGCGACGCGACGCTGATCGTCGACGTGCCCTACAACGGCGACCCGGATCTCGTGACCCTCATGCCGACGGCCTCCGAGGCGGTCGCGGCCGTGCGGGAGGCGGGCCTGCCGACCGGCATCGTCTCGAACCAGTCGGGCATCGCCCGCGGCCTCATCACCGCGGCGCAGGCGGAGGCCGTGAACGCGCGGACCAGCGAGCTGCTCGGCGGCTTCGACGCGGTCCGCTACTGCCCGCACGGACCGGACGACGGCTGCGCCTGCCGGAAGCCGCGCCCGGGGATGGTGCTCGACGCCGCGGCGGCGCTCGGCGTCGACCCGGCCGACGTCGTGGTGATCGGGGACATCGGCGCGGACGTCGCCGCCGCCCACGCCGCGGGCGCCCGGGGCGTGCTCGTCCCGACCCCGGTGACCAGGCACGAGGAGGTCGAGGCCGCCGGGGCCGTGGCGACGGACCTGCTCGCCGCCGTGCGGCTGGCCCTCGCAGGCGGCGCGGCGTGACGCGCGTGCTCGTCGCCCGGCTGGACAGCATGGGCGACGTGCTCGTCTGCGGTCCCGCGGTGCGCGCGGTCGCGGCCTCCGGCGACGAGGTCGTGCTGCTCGCCGGCCCGCAGGGCGCCGCCGCCGCACGCCTGCTGCCCGGCGTCGCGGAGGTCCGCGTGCTCGCCGCCCCGTGGCAGACGAGCACGGACCGAGCGGTCGACGCGGCGCTGGTCGAGGAGGTCGCCGCGATCGTCGCCGAGACCGGCGTGACCCGCGCCGTGCTGCTGACGAGCTTCCACCAGTCGCCGCTGCCGACCGCGATGCTGCTGCGGCTCGCGGGCCTCACCGACATCACGGGCGCCTCGGTCGACGCGGCCGGCGGCCTGCTCTCCACCCGGCTGATCCCCGGCGAGGACCTGACGGAGGACCAGCCGGAGCCGCTGCGCGCCCTCGCGATCGCCGCGGCCGCCGGCTACGCCGTGGAAGAGGGGGACGACCGGCTCGCGGTCGACCTGCCCGCCGACCGCTCCCCCGCCGCGCCGGCCGGCCCCTACGTCGTGGTGCACCCGGGCGCCGCGGTGCCCGCCCGCGCCTACCCGGCCGACCTGCACCGCGCCGTCGTCGCCGAGCTGACGGCCCGCGGGCACGCGGTCGTCGTCACGGGCGCCCCCGCGGAGGCCGCGCTGACCGCGTCCGTCGCCGGGGACGCGGGCACCGACCTCGGCGGTGCGCTGGGACTCGCGGACCTCGGGCGGCTGCTGCGCGACGCCGCGGTGGTCGTCACCGGGAACACCGGGCCGGCGCACCTCGCCGCCGCGGTCGGCACCCCGATCGTCAGCCTGTTCGCCCCCGTGGTCCCGTCGATCCGCTGGGCGCCCTGGGGCGTGCCGGTCGCGCTGCTCGGTGACCAGCAGGCCGCCTGCCGCGGCACGCGCGCCCGCGTCTGCCCGGTCCCGGGGCACCCCTGCCTCGCCTCCGTGCCGCCGGCCGAGGTCGCGGACGCCGCCGAGCGCCTGATGGGAGCCGCCGCATGAAGATCCTGCTCTGGCACGTGCACGGCGGATGGACGGACGCCTTCGTCCGCGGCGACCACGACTACGTGCTGCCGACGACGATCGCCCGCGACGGCTGGGGTCTCGGCCGCGGCGGCCGCGACTGGCCTGCCTCGGCGCGCGAGGTCGCCCCGGAGGACGTCGCGGCGGAGGACGTCGACGTCGTCGTGCTGCAGCGGCCCGAGGAGCTCGCGGAGGCCGAGCGGCTGACCGGCCGCCGCATCGGGCGGGACCTGCCCGCGGTCTTCCTGGAGCACAACACCCCGAAGGGCGACGTGCCGACGTCGGTGCACCCGATGGCGGACCGCGACGACCTGCCCGTCGTCCACGTGACCCACGTGAACGCCCTGCTCTGGGACACGGGCCGCACGGCCACCACGGTGATCGAGCACGGGATCGTCGACCCCGGCCACCGCTACACGGGCGGGCTGCCGCGCTTCGCGACGGCGATCAACGAGCCGGTGCGGCGCTGGCGCGTCACCGGCACGGACCTGCTGCCGCGGTTCGCGGAGGTCGCTCCGGTCGACGTCTACGGGATGGGCACCGACCTGCTCGGCGGCCGCCTGCCGGACGCCGACGTGCACGGCCGCGGGGACGTGCAGACCGCGCCGATGCACGCCGCGCTCGCCGAGCGCCGTGCGTACCTGCACCCGATGCGCTGGACGAGCCTCGGGCTCGCGCTGCTCGAGGCGATGCACCTCGGCATGCCGGTGCTCGCGCTCGCGATGACCGAGGCGCCGCGCGCCGTGCCGCCGGAGGCGGGCGCCCTCTCCGCCGACGTCGACGAGCTGGTGGCAGCCGCCCGCACCCTCCTCGACGACCCCGACGAGGCCGCGAGACGGGGCCGGATCGCGCGGGAGGCCGCGCTCGCCCGCTACGGCCTCGCGCGCTTCCTGGCCGACTGGGACGCGCTGCTCGGCTCCCTAGCACGGCGCCCCCGTTCCTCGGGAACGGCTGGACGGGGGATTGCGGACACGCCAGCGGTTGTGAAAGAAGTCCCCTGATGAGAGTCGCACTCGTATCCGAGCACGCCAGCCCGCTGGCGAACCCCGGCGGCGTCGACGCCGGCGGTCAGAACGTCCACGTCGCCGCGCTGGCGGCCGCGCTCGGCGCCGCCGGGCACGAGGTCGTCGTCTACACGCGGCGGGACGACCCGGACCTCCAGGGCCGGATCCCGATGGCGCCCGGCGTCACCGTCGTCCCGGTCACCGCGGGCCCAGCGGGCCACGTGCCGAAGGACGCGCTGCTGCCGCACATGGGCGCCTTCGCCGACGCGCTCGCCGCGGACTGGGCGACCTGGCGGCCCGACGTCGTGCACGGCCACTTCTGGATGTCGGGGCTCGCGGCGCTCGACGCGGTCACCCGGGTCGACCTCGCGGCCGGCGGCCACGTGCCGGTCACGCAGACGTTCCACGCCCTCGGCGTCGTGAAGCGGCGCCAGCAGGGCGCGCAGGACTCCTCGCCGCTCGAGCGCGCCGTGCTCGAGCCGGACGTCGCCCGCCGCGTCGACACGGTCGTCGCGACCTGCTCCGACGAGGCGTTCGAGCTGAAGCAGATGGGCGTCCCGTCCTCCCGCATCGCGGTCGTGCCGTGCGGCGTCGACGTCGCGCACTTCACGCCGGACGGGCCGGTCGCGCCCCGCACCGGGCGCCTCCGCCTGCTGACGGTGAGCCGCCTCGTGCCGCGCAAGGGCGTCGGCAACGCCATCGAGGCGCTCGCCCGCCTGGTCGAGGTCGGCGTCGACGCCGAGCTGGTCGTGATCGGCGGCGCGGGCGACGCGAACCACCTCGAGGCGGAGCCGGAGACCGAGCGCCTGCGCCGCGTGATCGCGGAGACCGGGCTCGAGGACCGCGTGGTGCTCGCCGGGCGGATCGGCCGCGACGAGCTGCCCGCCTGGTACCGCAGCGCCGACGTCGTCGTGTGCGCGCCCTGGTACGAGCCGTTCGGGATCGTGCCGCTCGAGGCGATGGCGTGCGGCCGGCCGGTCGTCGCGACGCACGTGGGCGGCCTGATCGACACGGTCGTGGAGGACGTCACGGGCGTCCACGTGCCGCCTCGGGACCCGGAGGCGCTCGCCGACGCGCTCCAGTCCCTGCTGGCCGACCCGGCGCGGCTCGAGCGCTACGGCGCGGCCGGCCGCAAGCGGGCGCTGGCGCGATACTCGTGGCGGCGGGTCGCGGCCGACACGGCGAAGGTGTACGCGCGGCTGGCGGCGGCGACACGACGCTCGGCCGCGCTGACGGGAGACGCATGACCACGATCGACGGAGCCCGCACCTCCGCGGGCATCGCCGCGGACCACGTGGGTGCGCTGCGGCCGACGCTCGACGCGCTGGAGGCGGAGGCGCAGCGCCTCGCCGACTGGGGCGGCCTGCTCGCCGACCGGCTGCTCGGCGGCGCCCGGCTGCTCGCCGGCGGCAACGGCGGCAGCGCCGCGGAGGCGCAGCACCTGACGGCCGAGTTCGTCGGCCGCTTCGACGGCGACCGGAAGGCGTTCGGGGCGATCTGCCTGCACGGCGACTCCTCCGCGGTCACCGCGATCGCGAACGACTACGGCTACGCGGAGGTCTTCGCCCGCCAGGTGACCGCCCACGCGCGCCCCGACGACGTGCTCGTGCTGCTGTCGACCAGCGGCACGAGCGAGAACCTGCTGCGCGCCGCGCAGGCGGGCCGCGAGGCGGGCGCGACGGTGTGGGCGATGACCGGCCCCGGCCCGAACCCGCTGACCGAGGCCGCGGACGACGCCCTGGTGCTGCCGGGCGTCGGCGCGAGCGTGCAGGAGGCGCAGCTGGTCGCCGTCCACGCGCTCTGCCGGGTCTTCGACGCGATCGTGCGCGACCGGCTGGGGGCGACCCGATGAGGGCCGTCGTGGTCGGCGACGTGCTGCTCGACGTCGACGTCGAGGGCGAGGTGCAGCGGCTGACGCCGTACGCGCCGGTGCCGGTGGTCGACGTCGTCAGCGAGGTGCGGCGGGCCGGCGGCGCCGGGCTCGTCGCGACGATGCTGCAGGGCGACGGGCACGAGGTGACGCTCGTCACCGCCCTGGCCGAGGACGACCGCGGCCGCGAGCTGGCCGGGCTGCTGCCCGGCGTGCGGCTGGTGGCGGGCCGCTCCCCCTCCCCCACCCCCGTGAAGACGCGGGTGCGGAGCCTCGAGCAGCCGATCGCGCGGATCGACGAGGGCTCGGCCGCTCCGGAGGCCCCCGAGGTGACGCCCGAGATGCTCGACGCGCTCCGCGAGGCCGACCTGGTCGTGGTCGCGGACTACGGCCGCCGCCTGCTCGCCGACGAGGGCCTGCGCGCCGCGCTGGCCGAGGTCGGCGCGCGCGTCCCGCTCGTCTGGGACCCGCACCCGAAGGGCGCGACTCCGGTGCCGGGCGCCGTGGTGACCCCGAATCTGGGCGAGGCGCGCCTGTTCTCCGGCGTCGAGGGCTCCGGCGTCCCCTTCGCGGACGAGGCAGCGATCCGGCTGCGGGAGGCCTGGAGCGCGAGCGCCGTCATCGTGACGATGGGCGCCGCGGGCGCCCTGCTGCGCACGACGCCCGGCGGGCTGCCGATGGTCGTCGCCGCCGACGCGGTCGCCGAGGCGGACGTGAACGGCGCGGGCGACCGGTTCGCCTCCGCGCTCGCGGTCGCGCTCGGCGAGGGCGCCGCGCCCGTCGCAGCGGTGCAGGCCGCCGTGCGGACCACGGGTCGCTACCTCGCCGACGGCGGCGTGAACGCGCTCGGCGCGACCCCGCCCGCCGCGCTGCCCGGCGCCGACCGCGACGCGCTCGCGGTCGTCGAGCGGGTGCGCGCGGCCGGTGGCACGGTCGTCGCCACCGGCGGCTGCTTCGACCTGATTCACGCCGGGCACGCGAAGACCCTCGCCGCGGCGCGGGCGCTCGGCGACTGCCTGATCGTGCTGCTGAACTCCGACGACTCGGTCCGCCGGCTGAAGGGCCCGGAGCGGCCGCTGATGCCGGAGGGCGACCGCACCGACCTGCTGTCGGCGCTGCAGGTCGTCGACGGCGTGATCGTGTTCGGAGAGGACACCCCGGTCGAGGCGATCCGCCGCATCCGGCCCGACATCTGGGTGAAGGGCGGCGACTACGACGCCGCCGACCTGCCCGAGGCCGCGGTCATCAAGCAGTGGGGCGGCCGCGCCGTGACCGTCCCGTTCTTCCCCGGCCGCTCGACCACGCGCCTCGCCGCGGCGATCCAGCGCGTCTCCTGATCCCGTTCGGTCAGGGTTCGTGCCGCTCTGACCGCCTGATTCCGGCACGAACACTGAGCAACCGAAGGACCTGACCATGCCCATCGCCTCCACCGAGCCCACGCCCCTCGGCCGCACCCTGATCACCGGCGGGGCCGCCGGCCTCGGCGCCGCCGTCGCCGACGCGATCGCGGAGGCCGGCGGCACGCCGCTGGTGATCGACCTCGACCCGTCGAGCAGCCCGCACAAGGCCTGGGCGGGCGACGTCACCGACACCCGCGCGATCGAGCGGCTGGTCGAGCAGATCGCCGAGGAGCAGGGCGGCCTCGACGCCGTCGTGACCGCCGCGGGCATCGACAAGCCGGGCCGCCTCGACGAGATCGCCGGCGACGTGTGGGAGCGCGTCGTCGCGGTGAACCTGCTCGGCACCGCCGCAGTCGTCCGCGCCGCGCTGCCCGCCCTCACTGCGACCCACGGCCGCGTCGTGACGGTCGCCTCGTCGCTCGGCGTGCGCGCCGTGTCGGACGCGACCGCGTACTCCGCCAGCAAGTTCGGCGTGATCGGCTTCAGCCGCGCGCTCGCCGCCGAAACGCGGGGACAGATCGGCGTCACCACGCTGATCCCCGCCGGCATGAAGACGCGCTTCTTCGACGGCCGCACCCCGCAGTACGCGCCGGGGCCGGACGCGAACCTGAACGACCCGGCGAACGTCGCGAACGCGGTCGTCTACGCGCTCCGCTCCCCGCGCGGCAGCGAGATCCGCGAGATCTCGGTCATGCACGAGGAGGAGCCGTCCTGGCCGTGACCCTCAGCGGGCAGGGACGGGACTGACAGCCGCTCCTCGGAGCCGCTGCCTAGCCTCCCCGCATGCTGCAGGCGGCGTTGAACGGCAGGCGGTCGAAGCGCGACCACGAGGGCGTGCCGGTGACCGCGGCCGAGTTGCAGCGGGACGCGATCGAGTGCGCCGCGGAGGGCGCGCACGGCTTCCACGTCCATCCGCGCGACGAACTGGGCGTCGAGCGGATGGACGCGGCCGTGGTCGACGCCGCCGCGACCGCGCTGCACGACGCCACCCGCTGGCCGGTCAGCGTCTCGACGGCGGACTGGATCGAGGTCGACCTGCGGGCGCGGCAGGCGGCGGTCGCACGCTGGCGCGGCCCCGACAGCGCGACGGTGGAGGTCAAGGAGGAGGACTCCTTCGACCTGATCCGCACCCTGCTCGGGCTCGGCATCGAGGTGGAGGCGGGGCTGCAGGACGCGGAGGACGCCGCGGCGCTCGTGCGCAGCGGCCTCGGCGACCGCGTGCACCGGCTGCTGATCGAGCTGGTGCACGTGCCCGCGGCGGAGGTCGTCGATCGCGCCGCGGAGGTGCACCGGGTGCTCGACCACGCCGACCTGCTGCCGCCGCGGCTGCAGCACGGCGAAGACGACTCGGCGTGGATCGCGCTCGAGGACGCGGTGCGCCGCGGCGTCGACACCCGGATCGGCCTCGAGGACGCGCTCCTGCTGCCCGACGGCTCCCGCGCCGCGTCGAACGCGGCCCTGATCCGCGCCGCGGTCTCCCTCGGCGCCGCCTGAGCGGGTGCCTGCGCGCGCCGGGAGCACGGAACCCGCGCGCTTCCCCACCATCCGTGAGCCGTGGAGCGCCCGCGGTGTCGGATCCCGCCCGCGCACCGCCGAGCCGAGCCGCACCCGGGCGACTCCCGACAACTCGGGCGCCCCGGAACGCCCGGAGGGTCGGTTCTCGCCCGCATCTCGCCGGGACGACTGACATCGGGGCGGGAACGGCGCATCCGGGCGCGAATGACCGTCCGAACCCGCCCGGATCCGCCGATCACGCCCGTGTGAGTCAGCAAGTCCGCCCCGCACCCCGACACCCGCCTCCCAGCCCCGCGCCGCGCCGCGCGAATGTGCGCCCGCAGCGCCAGATGGCGCCGAGCGCTCGGCGCGGATTGGCGCTGCGGGCGACGACTGCGGCGCGGGTCAGCCGCGGAGGCGGAGGAGGTCGCGGACGTCCTCCAGCACGTCGGCGACGGGGACGTCCGCCACGTAGGAGGGGTCGTGCTCGCAGCGCGGCGCGGTCCAGCCCACCTGGGTCGCGTCGGCGCCGCAGATCGGGCACCGCGTGATCCGGCCGAGGCGGATGCGGTGCCGCTCTCGCCCGAACGGCATCGCGTTGATCGTGTTGCCGAACACGAAGATCCCGACCGTCGGGGCGCCGAGCGCCTGCGCCAGGTGGCGGGGGCCGCTGTCGTTCGCGAGCACGACGGCCGCGGCCGCGAGCACCCCGACCAGGTCCGTCAGCGAGAGCGTGCCGGCGAGCGACCGCACGGCGGGGTGCGCGGCCGCGCGCACGACGGCCTCCGCCACCGGCACCTCGGAGGGGTCGCCCACGACCGCGACCGCGACGCCGTCGGCCGCGAGCGCCGCGGCGACCTCGCCGAACCGCTCGGTCGGCCAGTGCCGGCGCGGGTCGGTCGCCCCCGGGTGGAGCACGACCACCGGGCCGGGCCCGAGCAGCGCCCGGGCCGCGGCGAGCTCGTCCGCGGTCGCGGTGAGCCGGGGCTCCAGGTCGACGGGCGCGGCACCCGCGAGCCCCGCCACCTCGAGCCACCGCAGCACCTCGTGCTGGAAGAAGTCGTAGTGGAGCGTCCGCTCGAGCCGCGTCGCGTCCGGGGTGCCCGTGCCGACCGTGTGGCGCGCGCCGAGCCGCAGCAGGAAGGGGTTCGCGTTGCGCCCACCGCCGTGCAGCTGCGCGGCGAGATCGAATCGCGGCAGCCGCTCGAAGAATTCCGCCGTCGCGGCCGGGTCCTCCTCCCCCGCCCGCACGCCGGGCGCCGCGGGCAGCACCTCGACCCGGTCGACGACGCCCCGGCCCTCGAGCAGCGCGGCGTGCGCGGGCATGCCGAGCAGCACGACCTTCGCGCCCGGGTACGCGGCCCGCAGCGCGGCGATCGCGGGCAGCGCGAAGACGAGGTCGCCGATGCCCCCGCCGCGCAGCACGGCGATGCGCTCGACGTCGTCGAAGGAGGCGTGGAGCGGGGCGACAGCAGGCATCGGCACCCCCCAATCCTGAGCCACTGTCAAGCCCCAGCCTGCTCACAGGTGCCCCGGGGGGCGCCGCCCCTAGTGTGCCAAGGCCCCGTCTCCCGCGGGTCGCCGACCCACGACCCGGAAGGACGCTCCTGCATGACCCTGCAGCCCGCGCTCGACCACGCCACCGGCATCTCGATCACCGACCCCGCGAGCGGCGAGACGGTCGGCGTCCTGGCGTCCGCGGACGCCGGCGAGGCGCGCGTCGCCGTCGAACGGGCGGCGCTCGCGTTCCCGGGCTGGGCGGCGACGCCGCCGGCGGAGCGGGGCCTGCGCCTGCGCGACGCGGCGCTCGCGCTGCAGGCGCGCGCGGACGAGGTCGCGGCGCTGAACACCCGCGAGACGGGCAAGCCGGCGGGCGACGCGGCGGGCGGCGTCGAGGCGGCCGTGAACACCCTGCTGCAGTACAGCGAGCTCGGCCCGGTGCACCGCGGCCGGCAGCTGCGCGGCGGCCGGATGGCCGTCGACGTGGCGATGCCGCAGCCCCGTGGCGTCGTCGTCGCCCTCACCCCCTGGAACGACCCGGTCGCGGTCGTCGCCGGCCTGCTCGGCGCGGCGATCGTCAGCGGCAACACCGTCGTCCACAAGCCGAGCGAGCGCAGCCCGCACACCGGCGCGCTCGTCGACGAGATCCTCGCCGCCGCGCTGCCGGAGGGCGTGCTGGTGCACGTCACCGGCGACGGCGCGACCGGCGCGGCGCTCGTCGAGCAGCCGGACGTCGCGGTGATCGCGCACGTCGGCTCCACCGCCACCGGCCGCGCCCTCGCCCGGGTCGGGGCGGAGCGCGACGTCCACGTCATCCGCGAGAACGGCGGCAACGACGCCCTGATCGTCGACCGCGACGTCGACCCGGTCTGGGCGGCGGGTCAGGCTGCGCTCGGGGCGTTCGCGAATGCCGGCCAGATCTGCACCTCCGTCGAGCGGATCTACGTGCATCGCGCGGTCGCCGAGCCGTTCCTGTCGGCGCTGGTCGCGGCGGCGGACGCCTGGACCACGACCTCCGGCCAGCCGCTCGTCGACGAGCGGATGCGCGAGGCGGTCGCGGGTCAGGTCGACGCTGCGGTCGCCGCTGGCGCGACGCTGCTGACCGGCGGGACGGTGCCGGAGGGCCCGGGCAGCCGCTACCCGGCGACCGTGCTGGCCGACGTGCCTGAGGACGCGGAGGTGCTGACGGAGGAGACCTTCGGCCCCGTGGCGCCGGTGGTCGTGGTCGACGACTTCGACGAGGGCCTGCGGCTCGCCGCGGCCGACCGCTACGGCCTCGCCGCGACGGTGCTGACGGCCGATATGGTCAACGCGCACCGGGCCGCGGCGCTGCTGCCCGTCGGCACGGTGAAGGTGAACGCCGTCTTCGGCGGTGCTCCCGGCGGCAGCGCGCAGCCGCGCGGCGCCTCCGGCTCCGGCTTCGGCTACGGCCCGGAGCTGCTGGACGAGATGACCACGACGACCGTCGTCCACTTCGGGCTGCCGGGCGGTGCCGCGTGAGCGACGCGCGCGAGACGGGACTCGTCGACCGGGTCCTCGCCCACTGCTGCGAGCCGCTCGTCGTCGCGGGCGACCTGCTGCTCGACCGCTTCGTCAGCGGCCCCTCCGACCGGCTGAGCCGGGAGGCGCCCGCGCCGGTCGTCTCGGTGCGGACGCGGCAGGACGTGCCGGGCGGCGCCGCGAACACGGCGGTGAACCTCGCGGCGCTCGGCGCGACCGTGCGGGTGGTCGGCGCGATCGGCGACGACGAGGCCGGCGACTCCCTGGTCCGCCTGCTGCAGGAGGCGGGCGTCGACACCGCGGGCGTCGTCCGCCTGCCCGGGCTCGCCACGACGCTGAAGACCCGCGTGGTCGCGGCGGGCCAGGTGCTCGTCCGCTTCGACGAGGGCGCGGTGCTCGACGGGGGCCAGCAGGAGGCGGTCGCGGCCGCGCTGCACACGGCCCTCGACGGCGCGGAGGGCGTGCTGGTCTGCGACTACGGCATGGGCGCCACGGAGGGCGCGGTGCGGGAGCGGCTGCGCGACGACCGCCCCGCGATCCTCGTGGTCGACGCGCACGACCTGGAGCCGTGGGCTCCCCTGCACCCGACCGCGGTCACGCCGAACGCGGGGGAGGCGCAGCGGCTGCTCGGCCGCACCTTCGGCGCCGACCGCGTCGCCGAGGTCGCCGGCCTCCGGGACGAGCTGCTCGGCCGCACCGGCGCGGAGGGCGTCATCGTCACCCTCGATCGCGACGGCACCGTCGTCCACGGCCCGGGCGCCCCGAGCCGCACCTTCGCCCGCCCCGCCCCGGAGTCGATGGCGAACGGCGCCGGCGACACGTTCGCGGCCGCGCTGCTGCGCGCCCTCGCCGCGGGCTGCGACCTGCACGACGCCGCAGTCTTCGCGCAGCTGGCCGCGGACGTGGTCGTGCGGCAGACCGGCACGAGCGTCTGCACCGCGGACGCGCTGATCGCCTCCCTGTCCGACGGCGCGCGGCTGCTCGACGAGCGGGCCCTCGTCGCGGCGCTGCAGGCGGACCGCAAGGCGGGTCGCCGCATCGTCTTCACGAACGGCTGCTTCGACGTGCTCCACCTCGGTCACATCTCGTACCTGAAGCAGGCGAAGCAGCTGGGCGACGTGCTCGTCGTCGCGGTGAACGACGACGACTCGGTACGCCGCCTGAAGGGCCCGGGCCGGCCGATCAACACGGCCGCGGACCGCGCGGGCGTGCTCGCGGAGCTCTCGAGCGTCGACTACGTGACCGTCTTCGGGCAGGACACCCCGATCCACCTCATCGAGACCGTGGAGCCGGACGTCTACACGAAGGGCGGCGACTACACGCCCGAGATGCTCGTGGAGACGCCGATCGTGCGGGCGCACGGCGGCGAGGTGCGGATCGTGGACTGGGTCAGCTCGCACTCCACGAGCGGCATGCTCGCCCGGGCGCGCGTCGCGGGCGTGGAGGCGCAGGCGTGACGAGCCGCCGGACCGCGGCCCGCTGGGCGGCGGAGCGCAGCGTCGGCCCGGACGCGGTGCTCGACGTGCTGGTGCCGACCTCCGGCCGCCTCGCGGAGCTCGCGACCGTGCTGGCGGGCCTCGCCGCGCAGGACGACCCGCCCTTCCGCGTCGTGATCAGCGACCAGTCCGACGACCACGCGATGGCGGTCGAGCCAGCCGTGCAGGCGATGATCCGGGTGCTTACGGCGCAGGGCCGCGAGGTGCGCGTGCTGCAGCACCTCCCTCGCCTCGGCATCGCGGAGCACCGCGCCTTCCTGCTCGAGCAGGCGACCTCGCCGTACGTGCTGTTCCTCGACGACGACGTGTGGCCGGAGCCCGGCCTCCTCGCCACCCTCTACGAGGCGATCGAGCGGCTCGGCTGCGGCGTCGTCGGCGCCGCGCAGCAGGGCCTGTCGTACCTCGGCGACGAGCGCCCCGCCGAGCAGGCGCCGTTCACGCCGTGGGAGGACGGGGTGAGCCCGGAGCGGCTGCGCAAGGACGCCCCCGGCACCGAGCGCTGGACGCTGCACAACGCCGCGAACCTCGCCCACATCGCGGCGCGCACCGACCTGCCCGAGGAGGGCTGGCTGCCCTACCGGGTCGCCTGGCTGGCCGGCTGCGTGCTGTACCGCCGCGAGGGGCTGCAGGCGGTCGGCGGCTTCGACTTCTGGCGCGACCTGCCGCCGAACCACGGCGGCGAGGACGTCGCCGCGCAGTGGAAGGTCATGGAGCGCTTCGGCGGCGCCGGCGTGCTGCCCTCCGGCGCCGTGCACCTCGAGGCGCCGACGACCGTGCCCGACCGCACCGTGGACGCGGCGGCCGCCGTGTTCGCCCACGAGACGACCGGCTGAGCCGCCGGTCCCCGCAAGAAGGAAAGGAACCCGCCATGGCGGACATGCCGAACCCGATCCAGGTCCAGAAGTTCCTGGGCGGGATGGACTACCCGGTCAGCAAGGACACCATCCTGAAGACGGCGAAGGACTCGGGCGCCGACCAGCCGGTGCTGGACGCGCTGGGCAACATCCCGGACCGCCAGTACGACGGCCCGAACGCGATCAGCCACGAGCTCTCCGTCAACAACTGACCCGAGCCCGCCCGCTTCTTCGGCGGCCGGTGACATCTCTGCAGCGCAGCAGCGCCGAAGAAGTCACCGGCCGCCGAACTCGTCTCTGCTGTCGGCGCCCCGCTCGAGCAACCCGCTAACCCCCGCTGGTCGAGCCTGTCGAGACCACCGCTCGCGCGCGGACCAGGGCGTCCGCACCTGCACCCGCCCAGCCCCGCCCCACCCCGCTGGTTGAGCCTGTCGAAACCACCGACCAGACGCACCCGCTGACCGCGCCAAACCCACCCAGCGACAGAACTCAGAACTGAATCCGCGGCGGCTCCGCAACCGCAGACCCGCCGACCTCGAAGAACTCGCGCCGCTCGATCCCCGCTCGCTTCGCGACGAAGCTCGACGGCAGCACCTGCAGCTTCGTGTTCAGCTCGCGCACGCCGCCGTTGTAGAAGCGGCGGGAGGCCTGCATCCGCTCCTCCGTCTCCCCCAGCTCGGAGCGCAGCCCGAGGAACTCGGGGCTCGCGGTCAGCTGCGGATAGCTGTCGGCGGTGGAGAGCAGGGAGCGCAGCGCCTGCTGCAGGTGCGTCTCGGCGACCGTCGCCCGCTCGGGCGACTTGGCCGCCAGGGTCTCCTCCCTCGCGGCCTCGACCGACTCGAACACCCGCGGCTCGTGCGTCGCGTATTGCCGCACGGAGCCGGAGAGCCGGGGCAGCAGGTCGGCGCGCTGCCGCACGAGCTGCTCGATGTCCCGCCAGGACTCGTCGACGCGGTCCCGCAGGGTGAGGAGCGACGAGCGGGTCGCCACGAAGAGGAGCGCGAGCAGGACCACCAGGATCACGACGACGACGAGCGGGATCCAGATCGCAGCGGCATCCATACGCCGAGCCTACGGCGGAGTCGGCGGACACTCAGTGGAAGCGCAGGCCCCTCCTAGCCGTCCGTGGGTCGCCGTTCTGCTTCCGAGAGCGTGAGCACCGAAGGACTGCGCAGCCCGACCGCAGGACCGATGCCCTGGATCGGGCAGAGGGCGCCCGCCCTCAGGTATCGACGAAGGGCTTGTCATCAAGCGCTCAGCCGGTTCCCCCGCAGGGGTGATGCGTCACTCGCGCAGCGCCCCGAGAGTGGATGCATGACCGGCCCGAACCTGCTCGCGCTCGACCGCGCGGCGACGGTCGCCGGCGTCACGCTCCTGGGCGCCACCGCTCTGCTGGCTCCGGTGCTCGCCGCGTTCGAGGGCATGCAGTCGAACGCCTGCACGCTGTCCTGCGATGCGGGGATGGTGGGCGCGGGCAGCGGCGTGATCGCCCTCGGCCCGGCGATCTGCCTGACGGCGGTGATCGTCGTCGTGCTCGGCGTGCGCCGCCCCGGTCGCCCGCTCGCCTGGGTCGGCCTCCTCGGCCTGGCGGCGACGACCGGCACGGTGGTGCTCGGTATCGCGCTCATCACGGGCGGCATCGGCGGCTGACCGCGGCCCTCGGCTAGGGTCGCGGCGTTCCGCCCCCGTAGCCCAATGGCAGAGGCAGGCGACTTAAAATCGCTTCAGTCAGGGTTCGAGTCCCTGCGGGGGCACGCTCAGCGTCGACACGTCCGACGCCCCCACCCCGCCGGTCGAGGTGCGAGCGCAGCGAGCCTCGAGACCACCGCCACCAGCTGAGCGCCGAGCTGTTCATCCAGCCCGCAGGCAGGGCGTTGCAGAGCTCGATCCTCGCCAGGGGTCCGCTTCTCGACCCAGCGTCATAGCCGCGGAGGCGTGCCCGAGCATCCGCTGCACCGCCTTCACGTTCGCGCCGGCGCTCACCGCGAGGCTCGCGGCCGTGTGCCGGAGGTCATGGATGGTCGGCCGCGGGAAGGTCGGGTCGAGCTCCTGCGCGCGGGCGATCGCCTGCACCCACCAGCCGCAGTTCACCGTCGGCTGCCGCAGGTACTGCTTCCCGTCCCCGAACACGAGGTCGCCGCCCGCGCGACCCCGACTAAGCACCGCGAGCTCGTAGGCGAGGAACGCCGGCACCGGCACCCGCCGGGCGTGATGCGACTTCGGGGTACCGACGATGATTCTCCCGCCCATCCGGACCGCGTTCTCTACGACGGACACCCGACGCTTTATCAGATCGACCTCACGCATGCGGAGTGCGACTGCCTCGCCCCAGCGCAGGCCGGTGTAGCAGAGGAAGCGGACGAGGGTGCCCTTGTCCTTCGCGCACTGTGCCAGCAGCTCGACCTGCTGGTGCGAGAGGTAGGCGTGCCGCTTGCCGTGCTTCCGCGGCAGGTGCACGCCGCGCGCCGGGTTGACGGTCAGGCGCCGGTCGAGGACCGCGAGGTCGAGGATCGACGCGAGGATCCCGTACGCCCGGATGACGCTCGTCGCACCGAGCGGATGCTCGGCGCGGTCCCCTCGACCAGCGCCTTCACCCAGAGCTGCACTTCGCTGTGCCGGACCCGGCCGAGTTCGACCTCGCCCCACCGCGGCTCGACGCACACCCGCGAGGCCGACTCCAGCACGCCGTAGGAGCTGGGCTTGAGATGCATCTGCGCGGCAAGCCAGGTTGGCCCGAGGTCACCGACCGTCGCCCTGGCCGACTGCGGGTCGATGTATTAGCCGCGACCTGTCGCGACGATCACTGACGCGATGAACGCCTCGGCTTCCTTGCGCGTGACGAAGCCGGCCCGCTCCTTCGACCGCATCTCCGGATCGCGATACCGCACCCGATACCGCCGCCCAGCCCCAGTCTCATAACGCTCGATACTCGCCACGATCGACCTTCCGCCCCCCGAATCTCGTCACCTTATGCACCCGCACCGACGCTCGCTCCGCTACACCTCTCACCCTCGTCCGACTCCTAGCCCCTCACCACCTCCTGTCACTTCACCTGACACCTGCTCCCTGTCTTGCCCTGTCCTGGCCTGCCGCCTGTACTCGCGAACCACCCTCAGTCAGCAACGCTTCTCTGCTGAGTGAGGGTGGTTCGCGAGCGGCGTCAGCCGAGGTGGCAGGCCAGGACAGGGCAAGACGCCCGAAACCCCTCGCGAGACCCCTCGCATCGAACGAGGCACCTTGCGAGGGATCTGTCATCGAGCCGCTCGAGAAGGCGGGCCGCCACGATCCTGACGAGCACCTACGTCAGTCAGCGCCACCACCTCAGCGCTTCGCCCAACACCTCCGGTCCAGGAGTGGAGGCTTATCCCGAACAAGCAGGGGTCGCGGGTGCCCGGCGTCCTTTGGGCGCCCATGTCTGTTACCAGCCCGCCCGCGGGGCTCCTCGGACAGTGTGGCACCGGTCACAAGCAAGAACAGCCGTAGGGTTGCGTCGCGACCACCCTTGATGCGGCGATGCCGATGGATGACGACGTCCTAGGGGCCGAGCTCGGAAGTGCGTTGGGCTATGTCACACAATTGCCGTTTTCGATCCACAGTCCATATGGCGGAGCAGCCCCCGACTGGCCGCCCGCAGAGATGCATACGTCATAGGTCGGCTGCTCCGAACTGCGCAGGACCATAATGACAAAACACGCGACCCGCCTACCGAGGTGCATGCGGCAGCATTACGCTCCCATCAGGCAGACCCCTCGCCATTGCGGTCAGAAGTCGCCACGCAAGGAGAGCCGATGGACACCGAGACCGAACGACGCTTCCTCGTCGGAGACCTGTCGATCGTGCGCGGCGCGCAGTGGCAACTCCTCACTCAGGCGTACGTTTTCACCGCAGACAGCTACGCCATCCGCGTTCGGCTCGTGCAGGAGCAGATCGAGTTCAGCGCGGACGTCCTTGATCGGGCCGCCTTCCTGACAGGCAAGGGACCGGATTTTGGATTCGGAACCGCGCGCAAGCGCGAGGAGTACGAGGTCTCGGTCTCGCCGCTGTGGGCTCGGCAGGTCATCGACCGAGCAGGCAACGTGGTCACGAAGCGGCGGTACCACGTTCTGATGAATGAGGCGTGGGACGTCGATGAATTCCTAGGCGAGAACGAGGGTCTCTGCATCGCGGAGCTTGAAGGCGGCGATCAGGTTGGGAACGTGCCTCTCCCACCTTGGGCGTCGCGCGACATCAGCAAGGACCCGCGGTTCGACAACGACCAGCTTGCAGTCCGCCCCTGGAGTACGTGGCCGGACGAGGAGCGCCAGCAGGCTTACGGATAGCTCCCTACGCGAAGCGCGGCAAGAGCGCGCGGCACGGCGTAGGCAGCCGAGCCAGTTAGTTGAGCGTGCAGCGTGTACGCCTGTTCATCCGTCAGGCTGCAGATGTAATCGACCACTGCGCGCGCGACGATTTGTCGTGGCAAGTAGTTGCCAGGGTTCGCCGCCCCAAGTTGCAGATAGTCCTTCAGGCGCGGCGGAAGCCCGCGGATGCTCTCATCGATTTGCCGAAGTGACATCGTTGGCGTCTTATCGGGCAGTGAGCCCTCCTGGATGCACACCTCCTGCGCCTTGACGTACAGCGCTTGGAACATCTCTCCAATCACCCGCCGCTGACCATCTCTGATATTGATGAGGTCTGGGTCGTCGATAACGAAGAACCAGGTCAGCTGCTTCATGAACTCCATGAAGCGGGCGACGAAGTCGTGCGCGAACTTTAGCTCTCCGTCCACGACGATAAGGTCGTTGACAAAAGCCGTGATGAGGGCGGAACGCATACGCGTAACCTGTCCACGCCCAGCGAGGTTATCGCTGTACGCGTCACCTGGCAGCAAGTTGAACATCGTGTTCATCTGTTCAAGCAACGGGAACTGTTCGAGTATCAGGTCGCGCACGTCGCGGTCCCTGGGGTTCCCATGAAGCGGCAGGTTCAGGATCACGCTGACGCCATCCGCCGTCTCAATTGAAGCGGTCGCGGTCGTCGCACCCGGGTTCGCGCGCGCGCTCTCGATTGCCGTGATGGCTGCTTCCTCAGCGCGCCCGAGCAGGCCATAGTGCCGATGCACTTCACGCAAGCCCTTAAACTTCGATTTGTCTGGATCCGTGACTGCGTAATTGAGGACCTTCACGAAGTCCGGACTGCCGACCCTGAGATTTGCGATAGGAATCAGCCGCGCCTTGTAGAAATCCTCGAGGTCGTGCACCGCATAGGCGATGTCATCCGCGGTATCCATGATCTGCGCTTCAAGGGACTGCTCCGCCGGTGTTCCAAGTGGGCCACCGAGTACCCACTCGAGTATGGCGCGGTCGCAGTCGTATGCGCCCCACTTCTCAAGCTTTGTTGGGTGGGCTCCCTTGAGCCAGGGATACTTCACTGTCGCGCGGAGCGTGCGCTGCATGAGGTCGAGCCCGAAGGGCGTCGGGTTGTCGCTCTTTGGCGCTAGTAGTGCGACGATTCGAAGCGACTGCGCGTTACCCTCGAAGCTATCCATGAGCGCACACGGTGGGTTGTTCTTACATACCTGCTCGTAGACATCCTCGCGGATCTTTCGTCCCTGGCGGCCCTCGAAATCGTTGTGCTCTCGGCGGTGCTCGACGCACTGCAGAGCGTTCTGAAGCGCCTCTTCGCCCGTGTGTCCGAATGGAGCATGACCGATGTCGTGAGCAAGCGCGGCCGTCGCTACGACGTCGACGTTGACGTCATGACCCTGCTTCTTCAAGGCGAGCGTGATGCTTTCACCCACCTGCTCAACACGATACGAATGTGTCAGACGGTTGTGAAGACTATTCGCAGTCAACGTGACAACCTGCGTAACTCCCTCAAGGCGCGCAAACTCAGAGGAGTAGAAGACTCGGTCGTGATCGCGCTGATACGGGGAACGAGGATCTTGAGGCGCGATTGGCCCCGCGCCAGAGCGGCGAGTATCGCCTGTCACTGTGAGCCGCTAAACCCTAAAGCGGTTCATCGAACGTGATCGTCAGATCGCTTTGCAGCGAGCAGGGAAGGGCGTCAAGCGTTCGGTTCGCCTCATCGCGACTGTATCCCATGCCAAGCATCGCTTTTATATAGTCGCGGTAGAGAATTCGCTCATCAAGGTTTCTCAACTCAAGGAGCACCGACCGTGCCCGCATTTGGAAGCGTTCGCTTTGCTCGACGGTGATGATCTGTCCCACTTGATTACCCTTTCGCCGAACATGCGCGGTGGAGAAACACCTTCATGTTCACTGCTATCCGACTCTTGCGATCTGATGATTCTTGAGGATATTTCCCATGGTTCTCATTGAAATATATACTGCGCCTACAAGTTCTCCTTTCACTTGTTGCCGAACCCAAATTGCACCCGGCGCTCCCGCGGACGTCGGAACGGATCCTCCCACGACGTGCCGACATACACACCTCCGCCCGGCCGTGAACACGGCGAGCCGCGGCATGCCGCGTAGCGGGCCGTCGATCTTCGACCGCCGGGACAGGCCCAGCTCGGTTACGCTCAACAGCGCACTCGTACCTGGGCCTGTTGCGGCGGCGCATCTGGTTCGACGCGTTGCCGTGGACGATCTGGACCTTGACTACGCGCAGCCCATCTCGGGTAGCACCTGGTTGGCCCGGCGCCCGCGCACCTTCGACGATGGTCGCCCGATGATCGTCGGGCTGTGGCGTGGGACCGGCCAGCAGAGCGCGTCAACTGACGTAGGTTCTGCGATGGGCTCGTCGCGGTCGCGGCCGACGACCTCGCCCTCAGGATGATGATCCGCTTGAAGATCGCCTGGTTGGGCTTCTGCCGGACCTCGGACGCGTGCAAGTGGAACTCCTACAGGACTACGCACGAGTCGCGCCTCGATGTGCTCGCTCCGGCGCCCGTTTCCCCCAAGATGGAAGCGGACGCCACCCACGAGGCCGCCGGCCGCAGTGAGATCGATGGGGTCATCCGCCCTGACCCGCGCGACCGGAGGTGGCCCGCGAGCTGCGTTAGCGTGGCGAACGGCGCAGATGCAGCCGTCGGTCGTCAAGCGGCTTCGCCAGCCCCATCTCGTCAGCGATAGGGACATCTGTGGATAGCGGCCCGGGCGAGGCTGCTCTGCGGACGCGCGCTGCAGGGACGTGATCGGCCGACGCACCAAGCACGGTCGTCGCGCGAGACACGCTGAGTGACAGGAGAGCCTCCGGGCCTAGTGCAACAGGCTCGCGGTCACTGACTTTCGGAACCCTGCCGAGCGCCGTCATCACGGCAGCTCCAGCTGCCTCTGCCAGGAGTGGCGGCACGGAGTTCCCAATCTGTCGGTGGGCATGCCAGTTCGTCACGTGGAAGCGAAACCAGTCGGGGAACGAGTGCAGCCGTGCGGCCTCGCGCACCGTGATCACCCTCGGTTCGATGGGATGGATGGGACGTGGCGCGCTAAACGAACCTCGCTCGCGACCGGTGCCGGCGCGGAGCGTGAGCGACGCCCGGTCGAGGGCAAGTCGGAAGTAGCGACTGACCTTTTCCTTGGTCCCGGGCGGTGTCTCGTCGAACCGCCGTATAGAGGACTCGGAGTGACGAGTGAGACCTAACCCTGACAGGACAGATCGATCCACCCGTCGTGGGTGACCGTACGCCCCGGGACGCTCCTCGCGGAGACCAGCCAGTCGGCTGTACTCGTTCTCCACCGCGTCGAGCGTCTCAAGCTGCTCGGTCGTCAGACGTAACTCACCCAGTGGCGAAACAGGCGCGTCTGCAATCCCTTCAAGTCCCGCGAATGCGTCCCCGACGGTCGTTTCTTCGATCGTGGTTGGCGCCAGGAAGGGGGCGTTCACCGGCGCCTTTGTGCCGATCATGATCACGCGGTGGCGCCGCTGCGGCACGCCGAAGTCCTCCGCGCGGACTACGCGATCCGCTCCGGCGATCCGATAGCCAGCGCCCTCAAGCCGACCGAGCACGTTCGCCCGCAGAGCCTCGTACTTCGGGTGGAGCAATCCGGGCACGTTCTCCATGCAGAACGTTTCCGGCTGCAGTTCAGTGACAAGTCGCGCGAAGTGCACGACCAGGTCATTGCGCTCGTCGTCGTGTGACATGTTCCCGATCACCGAGAATCCCTGACAGGACGGCCCGCCGATCACCGCGTCAATGCGGCCGTTCCACCGCGGCCCTTCCGGGTGATGTAACTCCCACCCCCGATGGGCCGCCGCGATGACATCATCCGCGCTCACGATTCGGACGTCGGCGCAGAGCAACTCGGTCAACGGGAAGTTGTAGCGGTGCACCGCCGCGTGCACGGGGTCATACTCGACAGCCGCCAGCACGTCGAATCCAGCGCGCTCAAAGCCCAGGCTGAGGCCGCCAGCGCCGCTAAACAGGTCGATCGCGATCGGTCTTCCCTGGTCCCCCACGGGGGAACGATCGCACAGCCCACCGACACCTGCAAGGCTGCCCCGCCGCGTGGCGGCAGACCGGGACGACGCTGGACCGTAGCGTTCGGTTGGACGGCTACAGGCACGCGGTACGGCAGAGAGGTTGCAGGGCATGGCATTCGTCCCCGACGACGATCCCAGGATGATCGACGCCTCGGCGGAGAAGCGCTTCTTCATCGAGATGCTCACGAAGGACATCGAGCTTCTCCCGGCGATCGCCGACCTCGTTGACAACTCGGTGGATGGGGCGCGCGCAGGCACTCGGGCGCTGAGCGAGTACCGCATTGAGATCACCGCATCCGGGGATCGTTTCGAAATCGTCGATAATGCGGGCGGCATCTCAGCAGACATCGCGAGGAACTACGCTTTCAAGTTCGGCCGGCCGTCGGCATTCAAGGGCACACCGGGGTCAGTCGGTCAGTTCGGCATCGGGATGAAGCGTGCAATATTCAAGCTCGGCACGCACTTTCGAGTGGAGTCAGCGTTTGCCGCGCCGACGCCCGGCGCGAGTTCCATGTTCACCGTTGAGGAAGACGTCGACTCATGGGAAAAGACCAACGACTGGACATTTCGCTTCTCCTCACTGACCGAAAGCGCTGACTTGCCGGACGGGCGATCCTCGGGCACGACGATTACTGTCACCAAATTGCATCCAAGCATCGCTGAAGACCTGTCCGACGACGCGACCTTGGCTCAGTTGCGCCTTGAGCTCGCCACGAGACATCAGCGCTCAATCGTCAACGGCCTGACCATCGTGGTTAATGGTCAGCCGCTAGGCGCCAATCAGCCAGTCTTGCAGTCGTCCGACACGTACAGTCCGGTCGCAGAGGAGTTTGACGTCGATACTGGCAACGGGACCGTCCACGTCCGCCTTGTGGCTGGCACTATTGGGCCGGTAGACAGAACTGTCGACGAGGGTCGCGCGCAGAACTTCCAGAACCCGGGAGCGGCTGGCTGGTACCTGTACTGCAACGATCGGCTGCTGCTCGCTGGAGATCGGAGCGCGATCACGGGCTGGGGCGGAACCGCGGCTGCGTACCACCCTCAGTACCGCAACTTCCGCGGCTACGTCTTCCTTGATGCCGAGGACGCAAGTCTCCTTCCTTGGAACACGACCAAGACGGCTGTTGATCGCGACCATCCCGTATTTCGCCGCGTAGCGACGGAGATGAAGAAGGCCCTCGTCGAGGTTCAGTCGATCATCAATCGCGTGAAGGCGGAGACGGCTCGGTGGGTAGATACCAACAAGGACCGCGAGGAGCGGGGCGAAACCCCATTGCCAGCGACTGCCCTGCTGGCAGCTGCGGAGAGCGCTCCACCAGTACGGCTAGAGGCGATCACCACCCGGTCGTCGGCAACGGCTCCCCCATCGCACGTGTTCCCATCCAAGGTGAAGGCAGATCCGAAGATTCAGCGGATTCAGTACGTGGTGGACCTCGATCGATACAACCGCCTTGCCAAGGTACTCAACGCGGTGAACGGTTCTGATCTCGGCCGGATCACATTCGACTATGTCTGGGACGCTGAGATCGACTGATGGCCATGCTCTATTCGGATCGCTCTGCGAAAACGGTGCAACGGCGAATGATCGTGGACGCCTGTCGACGCCTGACCGCCATCGCACCGACCATCGAGTACCAATACGTCGGGTTCGGCGGCTTGGAGTATAACGACTTCATCGACATGCACCTCGCGCTCGGACTCGAAACGATGACGTCGATCGAGCGGGACACCATGCTCACCCACCGAGTCGAATTCAACCGGCCGTACGCGGGAATCGAGGTGAAAATGGGTGAAGCACGCGACATGCTCTCTACGCTCCACTGGGATCGGCGCGCGATCACCTGGCTGGACTACACCGATCCCCTCGACCGGAATATCCTCCGCGACGTCGACTACGTCATTCGTGCCGCGCCACCCGGAAGCGTGACCATCGTGACGACACAGGCGGACTTGCGGGGCAAGTCCGCTCCGGAGCGGCTCGCCACGATCCGCGAGCGTCTTGACGACTTGTGTCCCCCCGACCTGGCACCCAAGGACACGAATGGCTGGGGCATCGCTGCCGCAGAGCGAGAGGCACTCCAGACGCTCGCCAACAGCGTGTGCCGTGAAGCGCATGACGGCCCGTTCCGCCAGCTGTTCAACTTCAACTACGCGGACAACGCTCGCATGTTGACTTGGGGCGGCATAACGGCGTCGCCAGCGCTCGAGGAGGCAATCACTCGATGCCGCTTCGACGATTTGCCGTTCATTAGGGAAGGCGCGCAGCCACTGCTCGTCCGCGTGCCCGACCTGACGACACGAGAGTGGCTTCATCTCGAGCGGGAAACTGCAGGCGGCCACGCGTTGCCGAACGTACCACCAGGCATCCAAGCGCAAGCGGTCGAAGATTTTGAGAGGGTGTATCGCTGGCGATGAGCGCGACAGGCCGAACCGGCCCACGGTCGGCGGAGCCCGCGACGAGCCCCCACAAAATCCCCACAACCTCCTGCGACACGCCGCTATCTCCTGAGATGCCGATATTCGGAAGAATTATATTTCCTCCTGATCGGCGCGATCTTCTGCGATCTCCTGAATATCGGTGAGACCTTCGGATCCGAGTTCGAGTCCCTGCGGGGGCACTGCCGCTCTTCATCGCCGCCCTCGCCGCGAAGCAAGGCCGCTGAAACCGTTAGGGCGAGGCAGACGCCTGACCTCAGACCGCATCCGCATCCACCCACAGCGAGCTCGGAGGCCTGATCGCTGCGGCTCGGCGCCAGAACTCCTCCGGGATCTCGACCTCCAACCCCGCGAGGAGCGCAGGTATGCGTTCCGGCTTCGAGATGCCGACGACAGTGGTGTCGATCCGCTCGTCGCGCAGCGAGTGCTGCACAGCTGCGTCGGCCAGCGAGAGCCCGAACTCGTCCGCGAGGTCGAACAGCTGCGACGCGGCCGCCAGCACCTCCGGACGAGCCGGCTTGAAGTTGCTGTAGAGCGGCTGCGCCGTTCGCGACGCGAGCAGGCCGCCGCCGTACACCGCGGCGTTCGCCACGCCCATGCCCGCGGCCTTCGCTGCGTCGATCAGGTCGCTTGCTCCGCCGTCCACGAGAGTCGCCCGCGAGTGGGTCAGCAGGACCTCGAATGCTCCGGTGGCGATGAACCTGCGCATAGTCGGAACGTGCCCTCCGGCGACGCCCAGATGGCCGATGACTCCGCGCGCCTGCAGCTCGAGCAGCACCTCCACCGCCCCGCCGGGGCGATCCAGCCCGGCTTCCGGGGCGAACTCCGGATCGTGGAGGTAGACGAGCGGCAGGTAATGCATGCCGAGGCGTTCCTGGCTCTCCGCCACAGACCGCAGGACGCGGGCGCCCGAGTAGTCCCCGTCCTTCCCGTCGACCTTGGTCGCGACGAGCATGTCCGTCGCGGCGGCGCCGGCGCGGGCGAGTCCGGACGCGATGCGAAGCTCGCTGCGGCCGTCGCCGTACATGTTCGCGGTGTCGATCGAGCGGATCGGGCTCGCGCAGACCTGCGCAATCAGATCGACCGCCTGCTCCTCAGGGGTGTCGTAGCCGAACAGCTCCTGCATGCCGCCGAGCGGTGCCGCGCCCATCGTCACCGCCGAGACGAGCAGTCCCGTGCTCCCGAGCGGCCGCATCCAGTCCGCCGATTCCGGCGTGACGGGCGCGGTGGTCACCGGGACTCGCTCGTGCGCTCGACCCGACGGCGGGAGCACGCTCCGCAGGGACCGACGCCGACCGGCGACAGGGCCCGAGCCGCGCGCTGCGAATGCCGCATCACGCGGCCACCGCGCGGTCCTCTATGAAGCGGTCGATCCTCGCGTCGAGGTCGCGGTCCACCACCTGTCGGCTCGCGTCCTCGTCGTACCAGCGCACGATCTCGCGCGCACCGAGCGCGAACGGCACGGTCGCGACGAAGTCGGGGACGAAACTCTTGATCTTGCTGTTGTCGAAGATCAACGAGTGCGCCTTGTCGCCGAGGATCCCGTCGGCCCACTCGGGGAAGGCGTGGGCGACAGAGTCCGATCCTGCATGGACGATCTCGGCTGTCGCTCCAGCGGCGGCGGCGAGCTCGTGCGCGATCATGTCCCAGGTCAAAATCTCGTCGCCGGTGATGTGGAACGCGTCGCCGATGCTGCGCTCCAGGCCGAGGAGTCCCACCAGCCCGTGCGCGACGTCCCGGTGGTTCGTCAGCGTCCACAGCGAGGTCCCGTCCCCGTGCACGAGGGTCGGCTTGCCCTCCCGCATCCGAGCGATGGCGGTCCAGCCACCGTCGAGCGGGACGAGGGTGCGGTCGTAGGTGTGCGACGGGCGCACGATCGTGACCGGGAACCCCTCGTCGTCGAAGGCGCGCATGAGCGTGCGCTCGCACGCGATCTTGTCCCGGGAGTACTGCCAGAACGGGTTCCTCAACGGCGTCGACTCGACGATGGGGAATCGCGTGACGGGCTTCTGGTAGGCCGAAGCAGAGCTGATGAACACGTACTGGCCCGTACGACCGCGGAACAGTTCGATGTCCGCCTCCACCTGCTCCGGCGAGAAGGCTCGGAAGTTCACCACGACGTCGAAGCGCCGCGAGCCGATCGCATCACGGACACTCGCTGGATCGGTCGAGTCGCCGACCAGGGTCTCCGCACCCTCGATGGCCGGCCGCGACGTCTGGCGCCCCCTGTTCAGCAGGGTCAGGTCGTACCCCTTCGCGACGGCGAGCCGACTCGCTGCGGAGCTGATGATCCCGTTTCCGCCGATGAACAGAACCTTGAGCATGTTTCCTTCTTCCATGACGGGGGGCGTCCGCACGACGCGGGCGCACCACGGTGATGTGATCTGGTCTCGTCCTCGGCGCGCGCTGAGGACGAGGTCGTCTGTGGTCGAGTCCGTCGCCGCTCGCCGACGGACTCGCTCACTTGAGCGCGCCCGCGGCCATTCCGCGCTCGAAGAACCGCTGCAGGCAGATGTAGGCGATCACGACCGGCAGCCCCGTCAGCACCGCAGCGGCGAGCACCTTCGTCTGATCGTTGTTGTACTGCCCCACGAAGAACTGCGGCACGAGCGTGATCGTCTGCTGCTGCGGGGTCTGCAGGAAGAGCAGCGCGAGCAGGAACTCGTTCCACGACGCGATGAAGACCAGCACCAGGATCGCCGCGGTGATCGGCTTCATCATTGGCAGCATGACGTGGCGGAACGTCTTCAGCGTGTTCGCCCCGTCGACGCGGGCCGCTTCCACGAGCTCGTCCGGGATGCCGTCGACGAAGTTCCGGGCGAGCAGCACGGTGAAGGGGATCTGCAGCGCCGCCACCGGGAGGATCACCGACCAGAGCGTGTTGTAGGCCCCGATCTGCGTCACCGTCGCGAAGAGCGGAGCGATGAGCACGACGCCCGGCAGCGTGAGCGCGATCATCAGCATCCAGAAGTAGATCTCCTTCGCCCGCACGTGCAGCTTGGAGAAGCCGAAGGCGGCCATGGTCGTGCAGGCGAGCACGATGGCGATGACCGCTGCCGAGAGCAGCGCGCTGTTGATGAAGAACCTCGGCAGGAACGGCAGCGACAGCACGGTCCGGTAATTGCCCCACCCGGACCCGGCGAGCGACCCCTGGACCATGGCGATGAGGGGGAACACGAACGGAAGCACCAGCAGAGCGAGCAGGATCTGCAGCAGGACGCGAGCACGTCTGGTCTTCGTCTCAAACATCGGCCGGGTCCTTCTCGGCGCTGGACACCTTGATCGTGATCGCCGTGGCGACGGCGAGAACGAGCAGGACGACGGAGATCGCGGCGCCGTACCCGACCTGGGAGAATGAGACGCTGACCCGGTAGATCATCGTCCCGAGGAACTCGGTCGCGTAGTTGGGACCGCCACCGGTGATCAGGAACGGGATGTCGAAGGTCTTCAACGACCCGATGGCGGTGAGGATCGCGATGGCGATCGTGGTGCCTCGCACGCCCGGCCACACGATCGACCGGATGATCCTGAGGTTCCCCGCGCCGTCGAGCCGCGCCGCCTCCAGCACGCCCGTGTCGATCTGGCCGACCGCGGCGTAGTAGAGGATGAAGGTGATCCCGGTCGCCTGCCAGATCTGCACCGACATGACGATCAGCAGCGCGAAGGTCCCGTTCGCCAACCAGGGCTGCGCGAGTGCGCCGAGCCCGACCGCGTCGAGCACGCCGTTGACGGTGCCGTCGGGCGCGTACATCTGGCGGAACACGGGCGCGGTCGTCGCGGTGGCCAGAACGACCGGGATGAAGATCAGGACCTTGTGCAGGGTCTTCAAGCGGAGCTCGGAGTGCAGGAGGCAGGCGAGCACCATCCCGAGCACCACCTGGACCACGAGGGTGACCACGAAGAAGGCCGCCGTGTTCCTCAGCGCGCGCCAGAACACCGCGTCCCCCACCATGCGCACGAAGTTGTCGGCGCCGACGGGCTGCTGGAGCGGGCTCGCCCCGTCCCAGCGCAGCGTCGAGATGTAGCCGGTGTAGCCGATGCAGTAGTAGAGGAGCCCGACGGCCACGATCACCGCCGGCAGGATCCACGGCAGGCCGGCGGGCTGACGCAGCCGCCCGGGCCGACGTGATCCCTCTCGGGAGATCACGTCGGCCCGTCGCGCCGTCGTCGTGGTCCTGGTCGTCACCGACTCGTCCCGGACGATCAGCGGCTCGTTCACCGGCTCTGCGCGGCCTCGGCGACCGACTGGATGTCGTTCGCGGCGTCCTGCCCGGACTTGTCGCTCGTGAGCACGGCCTGCAGGGCATCGATGATGGCCTGGCTCACCTCCGCGGAGAGACCGAAGGATCGCGAGTCGGTCGCCGTCTCCAGCTGCTCGGTGACCTTCTGCAGCGCGGGGCGCTGCAGATCGGGGTCGACGAGCGTGATCTTGTCCCACTCGGGGGTGATCCCGTCGAGCGTGGCGAGCGAGTCCAGGCTGTTCGTGACGGCCTGCTGGCCTGCCTTCGAGTGTCCGAGCCAGACGGCGAACGTCGTCGCGGCGTTCCGCTGCTTCGACTTCGCGTTCACCGAGTTGCCTGCGTCCACGTCCGCGAAGACGGTCGACGGGTTGCCCTTGCCTGCGACGTCCGGGAACGCCATCGGCATGATCGTGATCTTGGGGGTGTCCTTCGACACGCCCGCACCCTCCAGCGCCGCGGTCAGCGTCGGCAGACTCGCGTTCTGCTGGTACCAGGTGCCCATCTGCACCATCGGGACCTTGCCGGTGAGGAAGTCGTTGTTGACGTCGGGATACTGCTGGAGACCGACCGAGCCCGGGTCGAGGATGCCGTTCTTCGACAGGGTCCGGATGAGATCGAGCGACTTCGCCACGGTGGGGTCGGACCACTTGCCCTTGCCCGAGATCGCATCGGCCCACACGCCCGGCTGGTAGCTGTCCATGATCGAGTGCAGGGTGTCCGCCCCGAAGCCCGAGCTCGCGATGCCTTCTCGGAAGCAGCCGAGCCCGTTCGCGCGGAAGGTCTTGCAGACCGCGACCCATTCGTCCAGCGTCGTCGGCGGCTTCAGCTTGTACTTGTCGAACAGGTTCTGATTGATCCACAGCATCCCGGCGCCCGCTTTCGCGTACTGCGCTGCGACGAGACGGTCGTCGATCGTGAAGGCCTTCACACCGCCCTCGTAGACCTTCGACTTCCAGTCGGCTCCGAGCAGCTTCTCGACCGCAGGAGTGAGATCGGTCGCGTACGGCGCGAAGATCTGCGCGCCGAACCCGCCGCTGTTGTAGACGGTGTAGACGTCCGGACCGGCGTTCGACGCGAGGGCCGGCTTCAGCGACGCCGCGTAGTTCTCGATCGGGACCTTCTTGTAGATGACCTTGATGTCCGGGTAGACCTTGTTGAACGCGGCGATCTCGCCCTTCGCCACATCGTTCGTCGGGGTCCAGCTCCACCAGTTGATGGTGCCCTTCGTCGCAGAACCGCCGTCGCCGGATGCGCCCTGACCAGAGCAGCCGGTCAGCGACACCGCGACGAGTGCACCGGCGAGCACTGCGCTCGCGGCCGTCCGTCGAAACCTTCGTGCAGGGAACTTCATCGTCTCTCCTCCTCGAGATGCGGACCGCGAGGGCGTCGTCGTCGAACGCCGGCTCGAGCTGTCGGCCCGTGAAGCACGGTTTGCCACGTTGCAGATCTGCAACGTGGCAAAGGTAGACGGCGCGGTCGCTCACGGTCAAGGGATCCTGAGCGTGTCGTCCCCGAGATCGCATTCGTGGTCGCCCAAGTCGAGCCGCGGCCGAGTGCGTGCAGGCGGGTGGTGGGACGGGACGTCGACGGCTGTGCCACGGCCCGGCTGCCCGTCGCACCTAGGATCGTGCCGACCAGGGGAGGACTCGAGTGCCCGCATCGGCAACGCTGCACGATGTCGCGAAGGCCGCGGGGGTGTCGCCCAGAACGGTCTCCAACGTCGTCAACGACTACCCGTTCGTCAGCGCGTCGACTCGAGAGCGCGTCCTGAAGGCCATCGAGTCGCTCGGGTACCGTCCGAATCTCGCTGCGCGCGGCCTGCGGCTGGGGCGGACGGGCGTGATCACCCTCGTCGTCCCGGACCTGCGGAACGCCTACTTCGCCGAGCTGGCGGACTCGGTCATCTCGGCCGCCGCCCTGGACGACGTCTTCGTGCTCATCGAGCCCGTCGGTCGTGATCGCGACCGCGAGCTGCAGGGGCTCCGCGGCCCCAGGGCGCGCCTGGTGGACGGGATCCTGTTCAGCGCCTTCGCGCTCGGCGAGGAGGACGCGCACCTCATCGACACGACGACGCCCACCGTGCTCCTCGGCGAGCAGATCTTCAATGCGCCCGTGGACCACGTGACGATGCAGAACGTCGAGGCGTCCCGCGCCGCGACGGAGCACATCCTGTCCCTCGGGAAGCGTCGCATCGTCGCCCTCGGCGCCCGCAGCGGAGAGGTCGGCGGATCCTCCGGGCTGCGCTATCGCGGATATCTCGACGCGCTCGAAGCCGCCGGCGTGCCGCACGACCCGGAGCTCATCGGCGAGACGACGAGCTGGCATCGCGCCGACGGCGCATCCAGCATCGAGCGCATGCTGGAACGAGGCGTCTCGTTCGACGGTATCGTCGCCTTCAGCGACGGCCTCGCCCTGGGCGCGATGAGCGTGCTGCAGCACGCAGGTCTTCGCATCCCCGAGGACGTCGCCATCATCGGCTTCGACGACACCGACGAGACCCGGTTCTCCCTCCCCACCCTGTCGACGGTGGACGCCGGCCGCGAGGAGATCGCCTCGACGGCGGTAGGACTCCTCCTCGACCGGATCAGGAACCCCAACAGCGGCGAGCCGCCTCGCCGGCACTTCAGCGCCTACAGGGTGATCCCTCGCGAGTCGACGCTCGGTCGGGTGTCGTCGACCGTGCTCACGCATTGACCGCTCGGTGAGGCGCGGAGTCGCCGGCTCGTAGAGGCCGGACAGCACCGTCGTAGCCAGCGGTCAGCGGCCCCACGCATGATCACCGCATGGCGATCGACGTCGAGCAGGATCCCAGCGGTCCTTCAGAGTGGTCCTCGGCCCCGCGGATCTGGAGGTCGGGTCCGGACCAGCTCCGACCAGCGGACGTGTTCCTTTGGCGTGCGGCGCGCGGGCCCCGGCGCGGGAGTGCGCCGCTGGTCTACGTGCCGGGGCTCGGGCCGCACTCGACGAACCGGACTCGCTGGGAGCGCTTCGTGCAGCGCGTCGAGATGATCCCCCTCCGGCTGGACCGCGAGGTGTGGATCGTCGGCCGACTAACCGCGCTCGGCGCGGGGACCACGATGGCGAGCCTTGCCGCCGATCACGCGCGCGCCATCCGGTCGCGCTTCGACGGGCCGGTCGATGTGCTCGGGGAGTCGACCGGCGGCAGCATCGCGCTCCAGCTCGCGCTCGACCACCCGGAGGTCGTGAAGCGCCTGTTCCTCGTCTCCGCCGCGGTGGCGATGCGGGGCAGCGGTCGCGCCGCCCAGCGCGAGGTCGGCCGCAGCCTCCGCGCCGGCGCCCCGCGTCGCGCCGCCGGGATCATGCTGGCCCACACCACTCGCCGTCCCCTCCAGCGCCGGCTGCTGACCGCCGCCGGCTTCCTGCTCGGCCGCGTCGTCATCGGCGCGAACGACCACGACCTCATCGCGGAGATCGAGGCGGAGGACCGGCTCGACCTCCGCTCACGCATCGACCAGCTCTCCGTCCCGACGGTGCTGATCGGCGGCTCGGACGACGGCTACTACTCCCCCGAGCTCTTCGCAGAGACGACCGAGCACGTCGACGGCGCCGAGTACGTGGCGTTGCCGGACAAGGGCCACATGACCGTGACGACGGACCGCACCGTCGCTCGGGAGATCCGCGAGCGCCTCCGGGAGGAGTAGACCCGGCATCCCGGTCTCCCTCCGCGTCAGCCGCCGGTCGCCTCATCACGCCGTGCCGCGGCGGCACGGAGCAGGTCGATCGCGTCGGCGAGTGCGGTGTCGCCGCCGACGTTGCCGGGGAAGATCACGACGGGGGTGCCCTCGACCTCCGCCGGTGCGTCATCGGGGAGGAGCACCGAGATCGCGCCGGGCAGCACCTGCCCGAGTACCCGGCCCCGGCGGATGCCGCGGCCGCGCGCCATCACGTCGTGCGAGGTGATGCCGCCCTTCGCGATCACCCACGCCGGCCGCGTCTCCCGCACCTGCTCCGTCAGCCGGACGAGGCCCTGCGAGATCCGTTGCGCGACGCCGAGGCTGCCCGCCGCGTCGGCCTCCCGCACCAGCGCACGGGAGGTGGAGACCACGACGTCGCTCGTCGCCAGCGCCTCCCGGACGCGGCGTGCGGCGTCGTCGACCACGGCGTCCGCCGTCGCCTCGGCCGCGAGCGCCGACGCGTCGACTTCGACGTGCACCAGGCCGCCGCGGGCGAGCGCGGCGTCGAGCTGCCGCGTCGTGACCGCGGTGTGCGAGCCGACCACGACGAGGCCGTGCGCTCCGCCCCCACCGCTCAGCGGGATGCGGTCGGGCGTCAACGGCAGCGCGGGCTCGATGCCCGCGAGCGCGCGGACGAAGGAGGGGCCGCAGCGGTGGAGGAACCGCTTGCCCGCGGACTCCGCCTGCTGCAGCCCGAGCACGACGACCTCGAGATCGGCGTAGGAGGCGGCGTTCACCACGACGAACCGGCCGCCGCTGACTCCATGAAGGATGTCCGCGACGCGGTCCGGGCCGCCCTCGCGCAGCGCGGCGAGCGGGATCGTCGCCACGTCCGCCGGGTCGATCGCTCCCCCGCTGCGCTCCGCGAGGAAGCCGGGCAGGGTGCGCGCGGTGTAGCCGAAGGTGGCGTCGCGGGCGAACTCGCTCTCCCCCGCCGGCACGGCACCGTCGGCACCCATCACCCAGTGGACATCGTCGACGGTGAGCCGACCGGCCTCGAAGAACGCGGGGACGAGCAGGACGCCGTCGTAGCCGCGGCCGTGCGCGGCGCGGCGCGCGCCGTCGAGGGCCGCGACCTCGGCGGTGACGTGCCCACGGAGGGTGGAGTCGCTGCGGCTCACGAGGGCCATCTCGCCGCCGGACTCGGCCTCGAGCGCGAACAGGTCGCCCGCCACGGCCTCGTTCAGCGCGGCGGCGTCGGGCTCGAGCAGGCCCCGGCTGTTCGTGAGCAGGAAGGCGACCGCGCCGGGCTCGGCGAGCGCGGCGGCGTACTCGGGCCGCTCCAGCACCGTCACGAGCGCGACGTCGTGCACCGACTGCGACCCGGTGGGGTCGTCATCGAGGACCGCGAAGCGCCTTCCCGCGGCGACGTTCGCCGCCCGGATCCGCGCCCGTGCGTCGGGCACCCGGTGCTCGGGCGGCAGGGCGTCGAGCAGGTCCGCCAGCTCCCGCCGCGGTGCGGCGTCCGGGTCGGTCACGAGATCTGCAGGCCGCCGTTGACGTCGACCGTGGCGCCGGTGATGTAGCCGGCGTCGGGGCCGAGGAGGAAGGCGATCAGCGCCGCGATCTCCTCCGGCGTCCCGACCCGGCCGACGAGCGTGCCGACGGCGAGCGCCGCCTTCCGCTCGGGCGTCAGCGTGCCGCCCATGATGTCCGTGTCGATCGGTCCGGGCGCGATCGCGTTCACCGTGATCCCGTGCTCCCCGACCTCCCGCGCCAGCGCCCGCGTGAGCCCGAGGATCCCGGCCTTCGAGGCGCTGTAGGCCGACTTCGAGTAGGTGCCGCCGCCGCGCTGCGCGGAGATCGAGGAGGCGCTGACGATCCGCCCGAGCCCGCGCTCGATCATTCCGGGCACGACCCGCTGCGCGACTACGAAGACGCTGCGGAGGTTCACCGCCATCACGCGGTCCCACCCCTCGACCGTCTCCTCGAGGAACGGCTTCGGCGAGCCGATGCCCGCGAGGTTCACGAGGCCCACGACGGGCGGCAGCGCCGCCTCCACCGCGCGCATCGCCGCGTCGACCTGTCCCGGGTCCGCGACGTCCGCGGCGACCCCGATGGCCTCGACGCCGGCGCCCGCCCGCAGCTCGTCGGCCACGGTCTCCGCCGCGGCGCCGTCGAGGTCGACGACGGCGACCGACCAGCCGTCGGCCGCCAGCCGCTGGGCGGTCGCGCGCCCGATGCCGCGCGGCGAGCCCGCGCCGGTGACCACCGCGGTGCGGTCGTGCGGGAACGTCATGGGGTGCTCCTTGCCGGTCAGCGGAAGCGGGCCAGGCCGGCGAACGCGGCCTTCAGGCTCGGGTAGACGGTGCGGTAGACGTCGAAGAGGTCGCCGTACAGCTGCCGCGTCGGCCCGCTCGGCGCCACCGTCTCCTCGGTGCGGCTCATCCGCGCCGCGACCTCGGGCAGGCTGCGCGGCCCGTCGAGCGCGACGCCGAACGCGGCGAGCATCGCGGCGCCGAGCGCGGCGGTCTCCGGTTCGGCCGCGACCGAGATCTCGCGGTCGAGCACGTCCGCGAAGACGCGCAGCATCATCGGCGAGCGGGACCCGCCGCCCATCGCGGTGACCCGGGTCAGGCTCGTCCCGCGATCCTCCTCGATGGAGGCGAGCAGCAGCCGGGTCTCGAGCGCGAGCCCCTCGAACACCGCGTGCGCCAGGTCGCCGAGGCCGTGATGGTCCCCCAGCCCGACGAACGCGGCCCGGGCGTCGGCGTCCCAGTACGGCGTCTCGGCGCTGGTCAGGTAGGGCAGGAACAGGAGGCCGCGCGAGCCCGGCTCCGACGTCTCCGCCAGCGCCGTGAACGCCGCCACACCCTCGGCGGAGTCCGGGAGGTCCGCGACCCGCTCCCGCAGCCACCCGAGCGAGAGCATCCCGGACGACATCAGCGCCTCGAGCGTGTACGCCCCCGCGATCGGCGAGGCGAGGGTGCGGTAGCTGTCCGAGGTGCCGAACTCCCCGCTCTGCACGCCCATCGTCAGCGACGTGCCGAGGCTGAGGTAGACGTGGTCCGGCTCGACCGCGGCGGCGCCGAGTCCCGCGCACTGGCCGTCGCCGGCGCCCGCGACGACGGGCAGCCCCGTGGGCAGGCCGGTCGCGGCGGCCGCCGCCTCCGTCACCGTCGCGATGACCGCGCCGGGTTCGACGAGCTCGGGCACCTGCGTCGTGTCGAGCCCGGCGAGCGCGAGCAGCCGGTCCGACCAGGTGAAGGTCGACATGTCGAGCAGCGACATCGGGTCCGCGCTCGCGGTCGAGGTGGCCCAGCGGCCGGTGAGGCGGTGCACCAGGTACGCGTGCGTGTCGGCGACCATCGCGGTCGCCGCGATGCGCTGCGGCTCGTGCTCCCGCAGCCAGATCAGCTTGTACAGGCTCGGGGTCGTGCTCGGCGGCTTGCCCGACAGCGCGTGGATCTCGGGGGTGCCGAACCGCGCGATCTGGTCGCCGGCGCGGGTGTCGAGCCAGAGGATCGCGGGCCCCGTCTCCTCCCCATCGGCGTCGAGGCAGACGAAGCTCTCGCGCTGGTGCGTCATCGCGAGCCCCTGCGGCTCGCCCGCGCCCGCCTCCGCGAGCTGCTCGGTCAGGCTCCTCAGCGCGGCGGCCGTCGCCTCCCACCAGCTCGAGGCCGACTGCTCGCCCCAGCCCGGGTGCGGGGACGAGCGGGTCAGCGGGGCCCGGCCCTCGGCGAGCGAGGCACCGTCCGCGTCGAACGCGATCGCCTTGACCGCCGTGGTGGAGCAGTCGATCCCGATCACGTACGGGCGGCTCATGGCCGGATCGCCTCCGGGAGGGCCGCCTCGGTGAGCGCCCGCAGCGGATCGGCGTGGCCGTCGAGCACCGCGTCGATCGCGTGGAGCAGCGGCAGCCGCGTCGCCGCGTCGTCGAAGAGGCGCCCGGCGAGGGAGCGCGCGCCGACGATCGCCGCGGCGCCCTCGACCGTCTGCTCCGCGGCCCGCATCGCGGTGAGCGCGTCGGCCGGGGTCTCCCCCGCGCCGATGCGGGCGCCGTAGATGCGGTTGCGGCCGGAGAGGCCGGTGACCTCGAGGTCGCCGGTGCCGGCGAGGCCGAACACGGTGGCGCTCGAGCCGCCGAGCGCCTCCGCGATCGCCGCCATCTCCCGCACCGCCTGCGCGAACACCGCCGCCTTCAGGTCGTGCCACGGCTCGCCCGTGCGCTCCGCGAGGCCGTCGGCATAGCCGAGCGCGATCGCGTACACGTTCTTCAGCGGCGCCGACACCTCGAGCCCGACCACGTCCGCGGTCGGCTCGATCCGGTAGGCGTCCGTCTGCGCCAGCCGGCCGACCCGGCGGGCGACCTCGAGGTCCGTCGACCCGTACACGGTCGCCGTCGGGCGGCCCGCCGCGACCTCGTTCGCCTTGCAGGGGCCGCCGACCGCGACGATCGCCGGGGCCTCGAGCCCGGCGGCCTCGAACAGGCCGCGGATGAAGGTCGGCAGGATCTGCACGTCGCCCGAGGCGTCCGGCAGCAGGCCCTTGCTGGTCACGGCGAGGACGCCGATGCGCGCAATCGCGGGCGCCGCCCGCGTGATCACGGCCTCCACGCCCTCCGAGGAGGTGGCCAGCACGACGAGGTCCGCGCCGTCGAGCGCGCGGTCGAGGTCGCCGGAGCGGACCGGCTCGACGCCGGCCGGCACCCGCACGCCGGTGCGCGGGTGCGGGTGCCCGGCCTCGACCGCGTCGAGGAGGTGGTCGTCGAGCCAGGTGCCCCAGAGCCGCACGGCGTGCCCGCGGGCGACGAGCGGCGTCGCGAGCGCCGACCCCATCGCGCCCGCGCCGAGGATCGTGACGGTGCTCACGGCTCGCCCCGCGCAGCCATCCGGGTCACTCCGCCTTCGCGGTCGCTCGGGCGGCGATCGAGTCGTCCTCGGCCCCGAACCCGCGCGCCTCGAGCGCCATGTACGTCTGCTCCGCGGCCGCCGCGACCGGGGCCGCGACCTTCGCGGAGCGGACGAGCGCGTGCACGATGCCCATGTCCTTGCCGATCACGTCGACCCGGGAGCGCAGCTCGGGCCGCTCGCCGCGCAGCTGCTGGATCATCCGCGGCCCGCGGTCGGCGAGCATGAAGGAGGCGGCGGCCCCGGTGCCGAGCACCCGGATGACCGTGTCGAGGTCGAGGCCGAGCGAGTCCGCGAGCGCGAGCGCCTCCGCCGCCGCGGCGGTGTGGATGCCGCAGAGCAGCTGGTTCACGGTCTTCATCGTCTGGCCGTCGCCCGCGTTCGGGCCGACCACGTGGACGGTGGAGGCGAGCAGGTCGAGCACCGGCCGGGCGCGCTCGAGCACGTCGTCGGGCGCGCCGACCATGATCAGCAGGTCGCCGACGGCCGCACGGAGCGCGCCGCCGCTGACCGGGGCGTCGACGAGGCCGATGCCCCGCTCCTCGAGCCGCGCTGCCGCGTCGATCACGACGTCCGTGCCGACCGTGGAGGTGAGCACGACGACCGAGCCCGGGGCGAGGGTGGTGGCGCCGCCCTCCTCGCTGAACATGCTCGCGTCGAACTGCTCCTGGTTGCGCACGCCGATCACGACCGCGTCCGCACCGCGGCAGGCGTCGGCGGCGCTCGTCGCGGCGGTCGCCCCGCCCTCGACCGCGAGCGCGATCCGCTCGGGCATCACGTCGAACGCCGACACCTCGAGCGCCGTCGCGAGGCGGGTCGCCATCGGCAGCCCCATCGCGCCGAGCCCCAGCACGGCGACCTTGGGCTTGCGGTCCGTCGAGTCCGTCATTCAGAGCACCTCTCGTGATGCGCGGCTGCTGGTGTCGAAGCGCAGCAGCCCGCGGATGTAGTCGCGGTTCCGGGCCATCACCGACAGCCCGTCGCCCCCGTAGTGCTCGACGCAGAACGCGCCCGTGAACCCGGCGTCGAGCGCCATCTTCACCGCGCGGCGGTAGTTCATCGAGCCGGAGTCCATCGGCGCGGGGGCGCTCAGGAACGAGCTCGAGTCCACGCCCTCCAGCCGGTAGTAGTTCTTCACGTGCCAGTAGTTCGTGTACGGCAGGCACTTCGCGAGCGCCTCGAGGAACGGCTCGACGACCCGCGGCAGGCGGTACATGTTGCCGAGGTCGGGGTTCAGCCCGACGCCCCCGCCGATGTCCTGCACGAGCCGCACGGCGGAGTCGGCGGTGCCGAGCAGCGTGTCCTCGTACATCTCGAGGGTCAGGCCGACGCCGACGGACTTCGCGTGCTCACCCAGCTCGCGCAGCCGCGTCACCGCGAGCCGCCACGTGTCGGCGTCGTCGCGGTCGTGCGGGCCGTCGACGCTCCAGAACCAGAGCGCCTGCTGCTGCGCGGGCAGCAGCGGGCGGTGCAGCCCGACGCTGACCATGGAGGCCCCGAGCGCGGCCGCCGCGTCGATCGTGCGGTGGCTGTAGGCGAGGTTCTCGTCGCCCGACTCCGGGTCGATCACGCTGCGTCGGATCGCGGAGATCGCCTCGGCGTGCAGCCCGGCCCCCTTCACCGCGCGGCCGAGCGCCTCGAGGCGCTGCGGCGATAGGTCGCCGGGGCGCACCCACGAGTCCGTCAGGTCGACCTCGGTGAAGCCGGCGTCCGCGACCTCGGCCAGCGCCGCGTCCCACACCTCGTCGCCCGCGTCCTGCACCGGGGTGCCGGAGGTCGTCGTGGCGAGGAACGGCAGCATCGCGGCCGCGATCGGCCAGCGCTCCGCGTCGGGCCGCTCGGCCGGCATGCCGTCAGCGAGCGCCAACGGCCGCGCCCTCCTGCTCGTAGTGCGTGATCCGGGCGACCTTGTCGGCGGAGGCCGAGGACTCGTCGAAGCGGTAGCCGAGCCACTCGCGCGCGAGCCGCCGCGCGACCTCGAGGCCGACGACGCGCTGCCCGAAGCAGAGCACCTGCGCGTTGTTGCTGAGCACGGAGCGCTCCACGGAGTAGCCGTCGTGCGCCGTCACGGCGCGGATGCCCTCGACCTTGTTCGCGCTGATCGCGACGCCGAGCCCGGTGCCGCAGACGAGCAGCGCCCGGTCCGCCTCGCCCGCGGCGATCATCCGCGCGGCGCGGACGGCGACGTCCGGGTACGGGGTGGCGTCGTCGGCGTGCACGCCCACGTCGACCACCGAGGCGACCCGGTCGTCCTGCTCGAAGTCGGCCTTCAACGCGTCCTTGTACTGCAGACCTGCGTCGTCGGACCCGACGACCAGGCGGAACTGCTCGCTCATGCGCTCTCCTCGTGCTCTCCACTGATGACCTGACCGACCGCGCGCATCGCGAGGCCGAACGAGACGGCGCCGGGGTCCGGCGTCCCGACGCTCTTGTGCGCGAGCGGGCGCGCCCGCCCGATGCGCGGCGACAGCTCGGCCGTGCCCTGCGCGGCCTGCTCGGCGGCGTCGGTCGCCGCCGACCAGGCGTCCGGCAGCGACTTCTGCTCGGCCTCCGCCGTCAGCGCGTCGGCGAACGGGACCATCGCGTCGAGCATCGTCTTGTCGCCGGGCTCCGCCTTGCCGAGCTCCCGCACCGCCGCGATCCCCGCAGCGACCGCCTCCACGACGTCCGCCGACCCGATCTCCGCCTCGTCGCCGAGCCGGTCGCCCGCCGCTGCGAGCGCCGCGCCCCAGAGGACCCCGGAGGTGCCGCCGGCGGATGCGCCCCAGGCGTCGCCCGCACGCCGCAGCACCGTCGCGCTGCCCGCGCCCGCGTCGCGCGCGGCCTCGGCCGCCTCGACGCCCGCGTGCGAGCCGCGGACCATGCCGCGCCCGTGGTCGCCGTCGCCCGCGACGCTGTCGAGGCGGGCGAGCTCGCTCTCGTGCTCCCGCATCGCCTCGGCGATCGCGCCGAGCGCGCGGGTCACCGTGCCGGCGACCGCCTTCGACGCGTCGCTCGCGTCGGGCACGCCGTCGTCGTCGGCCGCGCTCGCGGCGTCCTCGGGGCGGCGGCGCTGCGCGGACCCGGACGCCGCGGTCGAGCCGCGCCGGAAGGCCGGCGTCGTCGCCGGGGCCGTCCAGAGCCGCTCGAGCTCCTCGTCGAGGAACACGACGGTCAGGGAGCAGCCGGCCATGTCGAGGCTCGTGACGAGCTCGCCGACCTCCGGGGCCACGACCTCGAAGCCCGCGTCGGCGAGGCGCGGCGCGACGCTGCGCCACACGACGAACAGCTCCTCGTACTTCGTGGTGCCGAGGCCGTTCAGGATCACGCCGACCCGGCCGCCGTCCTGCGGCGCCTCCGCGAGCACCGCGGAGACGAGGCGCTCGGCGAGCTCGTCGGCGGTCGGCTGCGGCTCCTCCGCGATGCCCGGCTCGCCGTGGATGCCGAGCCCGACCGCCATCCGGCCGGCCGGCACCTGGAACAGCGGCTCGTCCTGACCCGGGATCGTGCAGCCGGCGAACGCGACGCCGAGGGTGCGGGTGCGGTCGTTCGCCGCGATCGCGACCCGCTCGACGCCGTCGAGGTCGTAGCCCTCCTCGGCCGCGGCGCCCGCGATCTTGAAGACGACGAAGTCGCCCGCGATGCCGCGGCGCTTGTGCACCTCGTCCCGGCCCGCACTCGCGATGTCGTCGGTGACGAGCACGGTGCGCGTGTCGATGCCCTCGGCGCGGAGGCGCTGCTGCGCGAGGCCGAAGTTCATCACGTCGCCCGCGTAGTTGCCGAAGCTGAACAGCACTCCACCGCCGCCGTCCGCGGCCTTCGCGACCGAGATCGCGTCCGACGTCGCGGGCGAGGTGAAGATGTTGCCGACGACCGCGCCGTCCGCGAACCCGTCGCCCACGACGCCGCAGAACGCCGGGTAGTGGCCGGAGCCGCCGCCGATCACCACCGCGACCTTGCCGGGCGGCGTCTCGGTCGCGCGGACCACCCCGCCGGGGACGGCCTGCACGAGATCAGCGTGCAGCTGGACGAAGCCCGCGAGCGCTTCCTCGGTGAAGTCCGCGGGATCGTTGAAGAGGCGAGTCATCGCTGCGCTCACCACCCTCTCCGTGACGGGGTCGGCTCCGCCACCATACTTGCGCCGTATGAGCACCGCTTGCGTGGACTGCGCAGCCCCCGGTGCCGCGCGGGCCGCCGCGGACGGGTCCGGATGAGCGCGGAGGACGGCGCGATCAGCAGCGCCGCGCGCCGGGACGCGATCGCCGCGCTGCTGCACGGCAGCCCGCTGTCGGTGGACGAGCTGGCGCTGCGCTTCCGCGTGTCGCCATCGACGGTGCGCCGCGACCTCGCGCTGCTGAGCGGCTCGCACCCGATCGTGCGGACCTACGGCGGGGCCGTGCACCTCACGCCCGCGCACGAGAAGAGCCTCGCGGAGCGGACCCCGATCGCGGCGGGTCAGAAGCAGGCGATCGGGCGGCTGGCGGCGTCGTTCGTCGGGCCCGGGCAGCGCGTGATCCTCGACGGCGGGACGACCGTCGGCGCCCTCGCCGCGCAGCTGGCCGGCACCGGCGAGCTGACCGTGCTGACGAACAGCCTGACCGCGGTGCGCGCGCTCGAGCACGACGCTCGGGTGGAGCTCGTGCTGCTCGGCGGAAGCCTGCGCCGCGTCAGCTCCGCCACCATCGGGCCGCTCGCGGAGGCGGCGCTCGCCGACGCGACCGCGGACGCCGTGTTCCTCGGCGCCGACAGCCTCGTCGCCGGGCGCGGGCTGCTCGAGCAGGACCAGCAGCAGGCGTCGCTGAAGCGGGCGATGCTGCACGCCGCGGCCGACCGCTTCGTGCTGGTCGACTCGAGCAAGCTCGGGCTCGACGGCGCCGGCTGGTGGGCGCGGCTCGAGCCGCCCTGGCACCTCGTCACCGACGCCGGAGCGACCGACGAGCAGCTCGAGCCGTTCCGGGCGCTGCCGGGCGTGCGGATCCACCTGGCCGGCGAGGCGTCCGGACCCCGCTAGGCGCTCCGCCCGCCGACCCGGGCCTCAGAGGCGCCTCCGCGGGGCCGCAGCGGCCCCGTTCCAGGCGGGATCCGACGAGTACGGCATGCGCGCCCTATGGAAGCGCCATCAGGAGGCTTCTCGAGCGGGAACCGGGAGGTGGCCGGGAGGACGCTGTCGCCCGTGCCACAGCAGGTCGCCCCTCGACGCCGCTCCTCGCGCGCCTCCGCGCTCCTCGGACTCCTCGCCATCGCGGTCGTCGCGGGGATGATCCTCGCCGTCTCCGTCGTGCCCGCCGTCGCCCTCGGCGGCCAGGCGGTCACGAACGGCGTCAAGGCCTTCGGGGACATGCCGGGCGACCTCGCCGTGAAGCCGCTCGACCAGAAGACGCGCATCTACGCGAAGGACGGCAGCAAGGAGGTGCAGATCGGCGCCTTCTACGCCCAGAACCGCGAGGTGATCCCCTGGTCGCAGATCACCCCCGCCGTCGAGGACGCGGTGATCGCCGGCGAGGACGTCCGCTACTGGCAGCACGGCGCGCTCGACCCGTACGGCATGGTGCGCGCCGCGATCGGCGACGTGCTCGGGCACCCCCTGCAGGGCGCGTCGACGATCACGCAGCAGTACGTGAAGAACGTCTGCGTGCAGCAGGCGGAGAGCCTGTCGACCACCGCGAAGGTCGACGCCGCCTACAAGGTCTGCACCGACACGTCGCTCGCCCGCAAGCTGCAGGAGGCGCGGTACGCGATCGCCGTCGAGAAGCGGTACACGAAGCAGCAGATCCTGCTCGCGTACCTGAACATCGCGGGCTTCGGCGGCCAGGTGTACGGCATCCAGTCCGCCGCCCGCCGCTACTACGACGTGAACGCCGACAAGCTGACGGTCGCGCAGGCGGCGAGCCTCGTCGCGATCGTGAACGACCCGCAGAACCTGCGCCTCGACATCTCCGGCAACCTCGCCGCGAACACCGCCCGCCGCGACTACATCCTCGGCGTCGAGGCGCAGCAGCACATGATCACGGCCGCCCAGTACGCCGCCGCGAAGGCGACGAAGGAGCAGCCGAAGATCACGACCTCGACCTCGGGGTGCGACACGACCGGCGAGGCCGGCTTCTTCTGCCGCTACGTCGTGAACACGATCCTCAGCGACCCCGCGTACGGCAAGACGCCCCAGGAGCGGCTCGACTCGCTCGAGACCGCCGGCTGGAAGATCGACACGACGCTGAACCTCAAGGTGCAGCAGGCGGCGCAGGCCGCCGAGGACAAGTACATCCCGAAGTCGTCGCCGTCGTTCTCGATCGGCGGCTCCGCGGTGTCCGTGCAGGTCGGCACCGGCCGGATCCTCGACATGGTCGAGAACAAGGACTACAGCGAGACCGGCAGCGCCACCTCCACCGCCGTGAACTACAACGCGAACGCCGCGCTCGGCGACAGCAACGGCTTCCAGCCCGGATCGACCTACAAGCTCTTCACCCTGCTCGACTGGCTGGAGACCGGGCACAGCCTGAACGCCGTGGTCGACGGCTCGGGCCGCACCATCCCCGCCTCGCACTTCACCGCCTGCGGCGCCACCTACCAGGGCGACCCCTGGCACCTCCACAACGACTCGACGGCGTACGACGGCCGCACCTCCGTGCTGCGCGCCACGGCCTACTCGATCAACGGCGCCTTCGCCTCCATGGCGGAGCAGCTGGACCTCTGCGACATCCAGAACATCGCCTTCTCGATGGGCGTGGTGCCCGCGGACGGTGACATGAAGCCGGCGATGTACCTGCCCTTCGTCATCGGCGGCACCTACGGCGTCTCGCCGGTCTCGATGGCAGGGGCCTACGCCACGGTCGCGAACCACGGCGTGTACTGCGCCCCGATCGCGATCGACACGATCGTCGCGCCGGACGGCCACACGCTGCCCGTCCCCTCCGCCCGCTGCCACCGCGTGATCCCGGCGCCGGTCGCGAACGCCGCCGAGTACGCGCTGAAGACCGTGTTCCAGTACGGCACCGCGTCGGGCGACAACACCCCCGACGGCGTCTACGAGTTCGGGAAGACCGGCACCACGAACAGCGCGGTGCAGACCTGGGCCGACGGCACCTCGTCGAAGGCGACCACCGTCGTCTGGGTCGGCAACAACGGCACCCTGCAGTCGCTGTGGAAGGTGAACCTGGGCTACTGCGCGGCCGGCGGCGGCACCTCCGGCTCCGTGCAGCGGCACTGCGTCTACAAGGCGATCCAGGAGGCGATCGACCAGCAGTACGGCGGCGCGACCTCGTGGGCGGCGCCCGACCCGCAGTACCTCGCGGCCGCGCACGTCTCGACCGCGCCGTCGACGTCGACCTCCGGCCCGGGCTCGTCGGCGGCGACCCCGGCCGGGGGCGCGGGCACGACCGGCGCGGCCGGTGCCGCCCCGGTCGCGCCCGCGCCGCAGCCCAGCACCGCACCCGCGCCCTCGCCGTCACAGGCGCCCGCGCCCGCCGCGTCCGATCCCGCGTCGAACCCCGCGTCCTCCGCACCCGCGGGCGGCTGACGCGGCAGCGGGGCTCAGGCCGCGGCGCGGATCTGCTCGAGCGCCGCGGTGAGGGCGTCGAAGGCGGGGTGCGCCGGATCGATGACGACCATGTGGTCGCCCTCGACCACCGCGACGGCGGCGTCCTGGCCGGCCTCGCGCGCCGCGGCGACGTAGGTGTCGGACTGGTTCATCGGCACGACGTCGTCGCGGTCGCCGTGCACGATCCGCACGGGCCGCGACGGATCGATCCGTGCGATCGGGTCCGCCGCCGCGTAGCGGTCCGGATGCTGCGCTGCCGTGCCGCCGAGGAAGTCCGTGACGGCGCCGGAGCCGATCCCCTCCTCGTCCCCGAGCCGCAGGTTCAGCGCGCCCGCCAGGCTGACCGCGCCCGCGAGCGGCAGCACCGCGTCCGGGCGGGAGAGCGCCCAGACCGCGAGGTGCCCGCCGGCGCTGTGCCCCACGGTGACGACGGGGCCGAGGTCGAGGCCGCGGTCCGCCGCGACGGCGCCGAGCAGCTCGATCGCCGCGGCGACGTCGTCGAGGGTCTGCGGGTAGCCGCCGCCGTTCGGCAGCTGCCGGTACTCGATCTGCCACACGTGCCGGCCGCGCGCAACGAGCGCCTCCGCGAGCGGGGTCGGGCCGTCGAACAGCTCGGGCGCGCCCCGCCAGAAGCCGCCGTGGATGAGCACGACGGTGCCGACCGCGTCCTCCGCAGGATGCAGCACCGCGTACCGCATCGGACCGTCCCCGTACTCGAACCGCTCCGTCACGGGCCGGACGCTACCCGCGACACGCTGCACGCCGGCCGCCGCGAGCGCCTCCGATCCGCAGCCGTGCGATCCTCGACGCGTGCGCGTCGACGTCGAGCGGGAGCGCCCGCTCGACCCGTGCGCCGTCGTCCGGGCCGGTCGATGGGGCTGCTGAGGCTCGCGCTCGCGGGGCTGTGGTGGCGCCGCGGGACGTCGGCGCTGCTGCTCGTCGTCGCGCTGTTCACGACGACCGCGGCGGCCGCGGCGCCCTCCTACGCCGCCTCGGCGCGCGACGCGGTGCTGCAGGCGGCGCTGCTGCGCGCGCCTGTCGGCGAGCGCGGCACCGGCATCACGGCCTCCACCACGGTGGTCGGCGAGCCGTCGACTGCCGCGCTCGAGGCGGCGGTGCGCGACGCGTTCTCCGGCCCGGCCCGTGCCGCGTACCCGAGGCCGGTGCTGGAGCTGTCGGTCGTGCAGCGGGCGGCGGACGCGCAGGCCGCCGGCGCCCCGTACGTCTCGGTGGTCGACCGGGCCGGCGTCTGCGACGCCCTCACGATCACCGCGGGGCGCTGCCTGCGCGAGTCCGAGCGCACCGGCGTCGTGATCGACGAGGCGACGGCCCGCGCGCAGCGCCTGCGGGTCGGCAGCACGATCGGCGTCGCCGGGATCGGCCTCCGCGGCCCGACCGTCGACCTGAAGGTGGTCGGTATCGCGCGGAAGACGGACGCGAGCGCGCCGTACTGGTTCGGCGGGGACGACGCGAGCGGCCCGGTCGCGCTGCAGGTGTGGGCGCCGCGCTCCTACTTCAGCGCGCTCCGGGCGCAGCCCGGCGACCAGGTCACCGCCACGGCGGACCTCGCGCTCGAGACGGGCCGCGTGCACGCCGAGTCGATCGACGCGTTCTCGCGCTCGGTCGGCGGCGCCGTGCGCGCGCTGCGGTCCGCGCCCGGCACCCCGACCGTCTCGACCGGGATCGACTCGGTGGTCTCCGCCGGGCTCGCGAGCAGCACGCTCGTGCTCGTCCCCATCGTCGTGACGATCGCCGAGCTGCTGGCTCTCGGCTGGTTCCTGCTGCACACCCTGATCGGCGGCGCCGCCGAAGCGCGCGGGGCGGAGGTCGCGCTCGGCAAGGTCCGCGGCCTGACCGGCGGCCGCACCCTGCTGCTGGTGCTGCTCGAGCCGACGCTGCTCCTCGCCGCCGCCGTCCCCCTCGGCGTGCTGATCGCCACCGCCGTGGAGCACGCGTTCGTCCCCGGCGTGCTCGGCGCGGACGTCGACGTGCGGGTCGGCTGGACGTCGTGGCTCGCCGCGATCGGCGCCGCCGCGGGCGGCCTGCTCGCGACCGCAGCCGCGAGCCTCGGCGTGTTCCGCCGCCCGGTGCTCGAGCAGTGGCGGCGCACCAGCCGGACGCCGTCGCGGCGCGGGCTCGTCGTCGAGATCGTCCTCGTGGTGCTCGCCGTCGCGGGCGTCGTGCAGCTGCGGCTCTCCGGCGCGCTCGCGGCCGGCAGCGCCAACGGCATCGCGCTGCTCGCCCCGATGCTGCTGCTCGTCGCAGGGGCGCTCGTCGCGAGCCGGCTGCTCGTGCTGCTCGCCCGCCTCGGGTTCGGCCCGACCCGCGCGACCGGCGCGGTCGCGGCCTTCGTGGGCCTGCGCCAGCTGGTGCGCCGGCCCGCGGGGCGCCGCACCTTCGGCGTCGTGGCCGTCGCGGTCGCCCTCGCCGTCTACGCGCTCAGCAGCGTCGTCGTCACCGGGGAGAACCGCGACCAGCGCGCCCTCACCGACGTCGGCGCCCCGACCGTGCTGCACATCGAGCCCGACCCGCGGACGGCGGCGCGCATCGCCTCCGTCGACCCCGACGGGCGGTCGGCGACCGCGGTGGCGGAGGTCCCGATCGACGCCTCCACCTCCTCCGACCTGTTCGGCACCGGGGCGTCGACCACCGCCTCCCCCGTCATGCTCGTCGTCGACCCCGGCCCCTTCGCCGCCGTCGCCCACTGGCGCAGCGACTTCGGGTCCGCCCCGCTCGCGCGGCTCACGCGGCCGCTCGCCGCGCCCGCGCCGGCCGCGCCCCGCATCACCGGCACGGCGCTGCGCATGGCGGTCACGGGCCGCACCGTCCCCGACGGGCTCACCCTGCAGGCCGACCTCGTCGACCCGCGCGGCACGTCCGTCACCGCGGCCCTCGGCACGCTGCAGCCGGGGGCCCGCAGCTACACCGCGGCCGTCCCGGCCTGCGCGGACGGCTGCGCGCTGCGCCGGATCTACGTGACACGCTCGAGCCTCTCTGCCGGCCTGCTCACCGTGCGCTTCACCGTCACCGGCGCCGAGGGCGTGACCGACGGCGCACCCGCGCCCGCCAGGCCCGCGATCACGGCCGTGCGGTGGGCGCCGCTGAACCCGTTGCCGCCCGGGCAGGTCACCCCGGCCGAGCGTCTGGACACGACCTCCCGCGGGCTCGACGTCGCCGTCAACGTGTCCGGCTCACCCAGCCCGACCGCCCCGGGCTTCGGCGGCGTCGCGGGTGCTCCGGATGTCGTCCCGGGCCTCGTCGCGCAGGCGATCCGCGGCGGCGCGTCCTCACTCACCGTGCTGACGCCGGACCGCGCCGCGCTGCCCCTGCGACCCGTCGGCCAGGTGTCGGTGCTCCCCCGGGTCGGCGACGCCGGGGTCGTCGTCGCCCGTGACTGGCTGCTCGCCGCGTCCCCCGGCGGTGCCGCGCTCTCCCAGCCCGACCAGGTGTGGATCGGACCGGACGCGCCCTCCGACACCGTGCAGCGCCTCCGGGCCGCCGGGGTGCAGGTGCTCTCGATCGACCGGGCGGCCCAGCGGGCGCAGGTGCTCGCCGCTGAGGGGCCGGCGTTCGCCTCCGCGCTGATCCTCGCGAGCGGCGCGACCGCCGTGCTGCTCGCGGTCTTCGCCGTCGTGCTCGGTCTCGTGCTGCTCGCGCGGCGACGGGTCTTCGAGCTGTCCGCGATGCGGGCGCTCGGCATCCGCCGCCGCAGCCTGCTCGGCACGCTGCTCGTCGAGCAGGCGGCGCTCGTGATCACGGCGACGGCGACCGGCCTCGTGCTCGCGCTCGTCAGCGTGCAGCTGGCGCTGCCCGCGGTGCCGGCGTACGCGGACCAGCCGCCGTTCCCCGCGTTCGTCGTCGACCAGCCGGTCGGCCTGCTGCTCGCGGTCGCGGGCGGGGTCGCCCTGCTGCTGATCGCCGCGGTCGCGATCACGGGCGCCGCGCTGGTGCGGAGCGCGTCGGTCGTGCGGCTGCGGGAGGCGGAGCAGTGAGCGCGCTCGTCGACGTGCGGCAGGCCGTCTGCATCCACCGCACCGCCGAGAGCGAGGTCGTCGCGCTGCGCGGCGCGGACCTCCACGTCGAGGACGGGGAGCTCGTCGCCCTCGTCGGGCCCTCCGGCTCCGGCAAGTCGACGCTGATGGCGCTGCTCGCCGGCCTGCTGCGGCCGAGCGCGGGGCGGGTCGAGGTGCTCGGGGAGGACGTCGGGCGGGCGAACGAACGGCAGCTGCTCGCGCTCCGCAGCACAGGGCTCGGGATGCTGATGCAGGGGCCCGAGCGCAACCTGCTGCCCTACGCGTCGGTGCGGGCGAACGTCGAGCTGGCTGGGCTCGGATCGCGGATGCGCTCGTCCGCCCGCCGCCGCCGCGCGGACGAGCTGCTGGACGCGGTCGGGCTGACGTCGTCGGCGCACCGCTCCGTCCGCAGCCTCTCGGGCGGCGAGCAGCAGCGAGGCGCGTTCGCCCCGGCGCGCGTCGCG
>NZ_JBHUEA010000002.1:147924-238174 GCF_042680685.1 Amnibacterium endophyticum
ATCAGCAGGGTCTCGGCGTCCGCGACGTAGCCGCCCTCGCCGTTCTTCAGCGGGCCGAGCTGGCCGCGGCGCTCGTCGCCTCGCCCCGGCTGCTGATCGCCGACGAGCCCACCAGCCAGCTCGACCACGCGAACGCGCAGCGGGTCGTGGAGCTGCTGCGCGACGCGCGGGACCGCTGGGGCACGACCGTCGTCGTCGTCACCCATGACGCGGAGGTCGGCGACGGGATGGACCGCCGGCTCACGATGCGTGACGGGCGGATCGGCGCGGAGGCGCGGCGGGGCGAGCAGGTCGCGGTGATCGGGCGGGACGGCACGATCCAGCTGCCGCAGGAGCTCGCCGAGACCTTCCCGCCCGGCGGCCGCGCCCGCGTCGTGCGCCGCGGCGACCACATCGAGCTGCACCCGATCGCGCCGGGGCAGGAGGGGCCGGCGTGACCGGGCCGATCGCGCTGCGCGCGGAGGGCGTCGGCCTGCGCCGGAGCGGCCGGACGATCCTCGACGGCATCGACCTCGTCGTCCCCGCGGGGCGCGCCGCGGCGCTGGTCGGGCCGTCGGGCTCCGGGAAGACGACGCTGCTGACGGCGCTCGCGGCCTTCCAGCCCATCGACCGCGGCACCGTCACCTACGACGGCCGCTCCGTCACCCCGGCGGGCCGCGACCCGTGGACGGGCCGGGTCCAGCTGGTGCACCAGGCGTTCGGCCTGCTGTCGCTGCTCACCGCCGCGGAGAACGTGGAGCTCGCCCTGCAGGGGCTGCCGGGCGAGCGCCGACCGCGTCGTCGGGCGGTCCGCGCCGCCGCGCTCGAGGCGCTGGGCTCGGTGGGGCTGACCGCCCGCGCCGACAACCTGGTCGAGGAGCTCTCCGGCGGGGAGCAGCAGCGCGTCGCCCTCGCCCGCGCCCTCGTCACCGGGCCCGACCTGCTGCTCGCGGACGAGCCGACGGCGCAGCTCGACCCCGCGAACCGCGAGCGGGTCACCGACCTGCTGCTCGGCCTCACCGCCCGCGGCGTCACGGTCGTGCTCGCGACGCACGACCAGGAGCTGAGCGCGCGGTGCGACCCCGTCCTCGCGCTCCGCGACGGCGTGCTCGACCGGGCGCGCTGACCCGGTGCCGCGCAGCGCGGTCGACCGGCTGCGGGCCGGGGCCCTCGACCTTCCTGACCGATCGGGCGCGCCGACCGCCCGCGCAGCCCGATCGCGCGCGGCACGGCGCTACGGTCGGGCCGTGCCGCGCACGCCGACGCTCGGACGGGCGTACTTCGCGCTTCAGGCGGCGATGGGCGCCGCCTGGTGGATCGCGGTCGCCGTGCTGCCACCGGTCCGGCTCGCGACCCTCGGCGACCTCGCCCCGCTCCCCGTGGCACTGCTCGACGTGCCGCTGTTCGTCGTCGGCTCGCTGCTCGCCGCGTCCGGGCTGCTCGTGGCAGCCCGGGTCGCGACGGGCTGGACCTGCCTCGTCGCGCTGCTGCTCGTCGGCTACAGCACGGTGACCGGACAGGCCGGCGCGGGCGCGGTGCTCATGGTCGCCGCCGCCGGCGGCTCGGTCACCGCCCTGCTCGCGCTGCTGGACCGCGGCGTCCCCGTCTCGCTCCTCCTGCGTGGACCGTTCCGCTTCCGCCCCGCCCGCGCCGGGCGTCGCCGCTCGGCGTACCTCGCGGCGACGCTCGCGCAGGCCGCGCTGTTCTGGGGCGTCCTGCTGATCGGGGTCCCCACGCTGCTGCTGCTCCTCGAGCAGCGCTGGGCCCTGCACGCGAGCTGGGGTGGCGGGATCCCGGTCGGCGCCGCCCTGCTCGTCGCTGCGACCGCGCTCGGCGTCGCTGCTGCGGCGGCGATGTCGCTGCGGGGCGAGGGGACCCCGCTGCCCGCAGCGACCGCGAACCGCCTGGTCGTCGCGGGGCCCTACCGCGTCGTCCGGAACCCGATGGCGGTCGCGGGCGTGCTGCAGGGCCTGGCGGTCGGCGCGATGCTCTCGTCCTGGTTCGTCGTGCTGTACGCGCTCGCCGGGGCCGTGCTGTGGCACGTCCTCATCCGGCCGCCGGAGGAGGCGGACCTGCAGCGCCGCTTCGGCACCGCCTACCTGCGGTACCGGGCGCATGTCCGCTGCTGGGTCCCTGCAATCCGTCCAGATGGGGGCGCGCGGAGGACGGCGCCCTGACGCGACCTCGGCAGAGGGCACGGTCGATGCGGTCCGCTCGCGGCCGAGGATTCACCCCGCCGCGGTGCGGGAGAGTGCGCGGGTGGGTCTTGCTGCGGACGACTGGCTGCTCTCCGGCGACGAGCGGGGGAACCGTGCCACCGGCGTCCACGCCGGGACCGGGTCGGGCTCCGGCTGGTCGGAGGGCAACCTCGTGCGCCCGCTGGTCCACGGCGCGACGTACTTCAGGGCGCTGCACGACGAGCTGTCGGCGCTGCAGGCCGGTGACCGGGTGTGGTTCACCGACTGGCGCGGCGACGCGGACGAGCGACTGCTGCCCGACGGCCCGACGATCGGCGACCTGCTCGTCGCGCTCGCGAAGCGGGGCGTGGAGGTGCGCGGGCTCGTCTGGCGCTCGCACGGCGAGCGCATCACGTCGCCGATGAGCGGGCGCTCGAACGCGATGCTCGGGCGGGAGATCAACGAGGCGGGCGGGGAGGTGCTGCTCGACCAGCGGGTGAAGGTGTTCGGGTCGCACCACCAGAAGCTGTTCGTGCTGCGCCGCCGCGACGACCCGAGCAAGGACGTCGCCTTCGTCGGCGGCCTCGACCTCTGCCACAGCCGGCGCGACGACGCGGACCACCACGGTGACCCGCAGGCGCTCTCGATGGACCCCCGCTACGGCAGCACCCCGCCGTGGCACGACGCCTCGCTGGAGCTGCGCGGCCCGGTGGTCGCGGACGTGCTCGCGATCTTCGCGGAGCGGTGGGACGACCCGACGCCGCTCGACCACCGCGACCCGTACCGGATGCTGCAGCAGCGGCTCGCCCGCATGCCGCGGCACCCGCAGCCGCTGCCGGAGGCCGCGCCGCCCCCGCCTCCCGCCGGCCCGCACGCCGTGCAGCTGCTGCGCACCTACGCCCCGAAGCGGCCGTCGTTCCCGTTCGCGCCGAACGGCGAGCGCAGCGTCGCCCGCGCGTACAGCAAGGCGTTCTCGCGGGCGCGGTCCCTGATCTACATCGAGGACCAGTACCTGTGGTCCGCCGAGATCGCGGCCGGCATCGCGCAGGCGCTGCGGCGGAACCGCGACCTCCACGTCATCGCGCTCGTGCCCCGCTACCCCGACTCCGACGGCGCGTTCTCGGGGCCGCCGAGCCGGCTCGGGCAGCTGCGGGCGATCGGGATGCTGCGGCGGGCTGCGCCCGACCGCGTCGGCGTCTTCGACCCGGAGAACGAGGCCGGCACGCCCATCTACGTGCACGCGAAGATCTGCACCGTCGACGACGTGTGGTCCACCTGCGGGTCGGACAACGTGAACCGCCGCTCGTGGACGACCGACAGCGAGCTGACGTGCGCGGTCGTCGACACGGAGGCGGACCCGCGCGAGCCGCAGCGCGTCGGCGGCTCGGTGCCGGGCCGCTTCGCGCGGGACCTGCGCCTCGAGCTGTGGAGCGAGCACCTCGGCCTCGACCGGGACGACCCGGCCTTGCTCGACCCGGCGGCGGGGCTGGCGCTCTGGAACGCCTCCGCCGACCGGCTCGACGCGTGGCACCGCGGCGGCCGCGTCGGGCCGCGCCCCGCGGGTCGGATCCGCCGCCACACCGTGGAGCCGGTCGGCCCGCGGCAGCGGCTCTGGGCGGAGCCCGCGAACCGGCTCGCCGTCGACCCCGACTCGCGGCCCCCGCGGCTGCGCGGCACGACGCACTTCTGAGGCGACGCGGAGGCGCGTGCGGACCATTTCCCGCGCGGTGACTAGCCTCGACAGGTGCAGCCGGACGACGGGGGGACGGAGCAGCAGCCCGTCCCGGCTCGCCCTCGCGGCCGCCTGCTCCTGCCGCTCGTCGTCGCCGGCGCGGCGCTCATCGTCGTCGCCACGGCCTTCGAGGGGCGCCCGACGTTCACGCCGCCGCAGCTGGGCGGCACGGGCGGGATCATGCAGGCGCCCGGCGCGCCGCCCACCGAGCCGCCGTCACCGCGGCCCCCGGCGGTGCCGACGCCGCCGCCGACCAGCGGCATCGCCCAGACCGTGCTGCTGGTGCTCGCCGCGCTGGTCGCGGTCGTCGTGCTCGTCGTGCTGATCCGCCTCCTCGTCCGCGCGCTGCGCAAGCGGAAGCGCCGCAGCGGCCTCCGCGGGCTCGCCGGCCTCGACGCGATCGACGACCAGCGGGTCGCCGACGCCCCGACCGTGCTGCGCGGCATCGCCGCCGCGCTCGTCGCCCTCGAGACCGACCGGGAGCCCGGCGACGCGGTCGTGCGCGCCTGGCTCGGGCTGCAGCAGGCGGCGGAGGACGCGGGCCTCCCCCGCGCGGCCGCGGAGACCCCGACCGAGTTCACCGGCCGGGTGCTGAGCCGCACCGGCGCGGACCGCAGCGCGCTCGACGCCCTGCTGCGCCTCTACCTGCGCGCCCGCTTCGGCGACGGCGCGATCTCCCCCGCCGACGCCGCGAGTGCCCGGGACGCGCTGCGCGCGCTCGAGACGTCGTGGGAGCGCGTCGCCGCGGCGGACCGCGCATGAACGTCGGTCACCTGGTCCGCAGCGCGGTGATCGGCCTGCCCGCCGCGGTGCTGATCGGGCTCGCGGCCTGGATCATCGGCCTCGACGGCCCGCACGCGATCGCGCTCGGCGCGGGCGTGCTCGCCGTCGTGCTCGTGCTGCTCGCGCAGCGCAGCGTCGTCTCGACCGAGGACCTCGCCCCCGACGGGCCCGAGCCGCGCACCGGCGGCCGCTCCGACCTGCAGCAGCTCGCCTGGTCGATCGTCGAGCACCGCAGCCACATCCGCGGCACGGTCGTCGCCCGCCTCCGCCGGGTCGCCGCGCACCGGCTCGCGCCGCACGGCCTCGTCGAGCACCGCTCCGAGGACGCCGACGCGATCGCCGCCCTGCTCGGCGCCGACGCCTGGGCCGTGCTCCGCCCGGGTCGCGAGAAGGCGGTGCCGCCGCGCGCCTTCGCCGCCGCGCTGACCGCGGTCGAACGCCTCCCCCCGCCCGCCCCGGGCCGCCTCGCCCGCCCGCTCCCCGACGACAGGACGTCCCGTGCCGACTGACCCGCAGCTCTCCATCGCCGACGTCGCCGCGATCGGCCGGGAGGTGCTCGACCGCGTCGGCACCGTCGTCGTCGGGATGCGCGACGGCCTCGAGCTCGCTCTCGGCACCGTGCTCGCGGGCGGCCACGTGCTGTTCGAGGACGCCCCGGGCCTCGGCAAGACGCTCGCGGCGCGCAGCCTCGCGACCGCGCTCGGCCTCGACTTCCGGCGCCTGCAGTGCACGCCGGACCTGCTGCCGTCCGACATCACCGGCTCGTTCGTCTACGCGCCGGCGACCCGCGAGTTCGAGTTCCGCCCCGGCCCCGTCTTCACCGGCCTGTTCCTCGCCGACGAGATCAACCGCACGTCGCCGAAGACGCAGTCGGCGCTGCTCGAGGCGATGGCGGAGGGGCAGGTGACGATCGAGGGCCGCAGCATGCCGCTGCCGCGCCCCTTCCACGTCGTCGCGACCTCGAACCCGATCGAGTACGAGGGGACGTACGCGCTGCCGGAGGCGCAGCTGGACCGCTTCCTCGTCCGGCTGTCCGTCGGCTACCCGGACCGCGGCGGGGAGGCGCAGGTGCTGCGTAACCGCGTCGCGCGGCGGCACGAGGCGGCCCCGATCGCGCCGGTGATCGACGCCCGCACGCTGCTCGCGATGCAGGCCGCGGTCGAGGCGGTGTTCGTCGACGACGACGTGATCACCTACTGCGTCGACCTCGCCGCGGCGACGCGGAACGTGGCGCAGGTGCAGGTCGGCGCCTCCCCGCGCGGGTCGCAGGGGCTGCTGCTGCTGGGGCGGGCCCTCGCGGTGCTCGACGGCCGCGACTTCGTGACCCCGGAGGACGTGAAGCGCTGCGCCGTCCCCGTGCTCGCGCACCGGCTGACGCTCACCGCGCAGGCCTGGGCCTCCGGCGTCGACCCGGCCGCGGTCGTGCAGCACGCGGTCGCGGAGGTGCCGGGTCCCCCGGTCGTCGGCCGCGCCGGCGTCCGGTGAGCGCGCCGACGCAGCAGCGCTGGCACCGCCGCGGCGGCGGGGCCGCGCTCGGGATGCTCGCGATCGTGATCCTCGGGGTCGGGCTCGGCTTCGGCCGCGCGGACGTCGCCCTGCTCGGGCTGCCGCTCGCCGCTACCGCCGCGATCGCGCTCCGCCGCCCCGTCGGCACCGCCTCGCTCGCCGTCGGCACGCGCGTCGGGGACGACGCGGTCGTCGCGGAGGTGCGGGTCGCCGCGCCCGCCGGCGTCGACCTCGTCGTGCTGTCGAGCGGCGCCTACGAGGAGCCGTCGACCACGGTCGTGGTCGGCGCGCGGCAGGCCCGGTCGATGGAGGCGCGCCTCCCCGTCCTGCACAGCGGCCCGCAGGAGGTGCTCCGCGTGCACGGCCGGGTGGTCGCGGCGGGCGGCGACCTGGTGCAGCACCTCGAGCCGGCCGTCGCCCGCGCCGTGGTCGCCCCGGCGCGGGAGCGGGTGACCTCCCTGGTGCTGCCCCACCGGCTGACGAACCGGCCCGGCGGGCACGCCGCGCGGCGGCTCGGCGACGGCCTCGACTTCCGCGACCTCGCCCCGTTCGCGCCGGGCGACCGGCTGCGCCGCATCGACTGGCGCGCGACCGCCCGCTCGCCGCGCTCCGACTCGGACCTGATCGTGCGGCGGATGGACGCGACCGCGGAGGCCGCGGCGGTGATCGTGCTCGACAGCCGCGACGACGTCGGCGCGGCGATCGCGGAGTGGGCGAGCGACCGGCCGGCGCGCAAGGGCACGTCGTCGCTCGACCTCGCCCGCCCCGCGGCGGCGGCGATCGCGGCGAGCTACCTGGAGGCGGGCGACCGCGTCGCCTTCCACGACCTGACCCGCACCGGGGCGAGCGCCCGCAGCGGCGGCGGCCGGCGCAAGCTGGAGCAGATCCGCGCGGTCGTGACGCGGACCACCGCCCGCCCGGGCGCCTCGATCACGGCGCCGGTGCTGCCGGCGGCCGCGGTCGTGCACCTGGTGTCGACGTTCCTCGACGAGGACGTGGCGGACCTCGCGGTGCTGTGGCGCAGCGCCGGCCACCGCGTCGTGGCGGTCGACGTGCTGCCGGCACCGAGCCTCGAGGGCGCCGACGACGCCCACCGCCTCGCCCACCGCGTCCTGCTGCTGGAGCGCGCCGACCGCCTCGACCGCCTGCGCCGCGTCGGCGTCACGGTCGTGCCGTGGCAGGACGCGGACCGCGACGTGCTCCTCCGCCAGGCCGAGCGCGCACGGGGGCCGCGATGAGCGCGGCGACCCGCCCGAAGGTGAGAGCACGCTTCGAGATCGGCCCGTGGGTCCCAGGGGTCGTCCTGCCGATCGCGGTCGGCGTCATCGGGATCCTCGCCTCGCTGCTCGTGCTGCAGGATCTCCTGCTCCTGGTCGGCGTCGCCCTCTCGGTCGTCGCCGCGCTCCGCGTGCGGACGTTCGTGCCGTGGCTGCTCGTCGCGCTCGTCGTGCTCGGCCAGCTGCTGCGGAGCCCGAACGACCTCGACGCGTCGCTGTCCGCACTCGTCCTCGCGCTGCACGTGCTCGTGGTCCTCGTGCTGCTGGCACGCGCGGTGCCGGTGCGATCGCGACTCCAGCTCGCCGCGTTTGGACCCGCCGCGCTGACGACCGGGCTGATCCAGGGGGTGGCCCAGGTCCTCGTCGCGCTACTCCTCGCGGGACAAGGCCAACTTCAGGTGCTGCCCACTGCCTCGGCCATCGGCGGGGCTCTGCTCGTCCTCCTTTCCGGTGTCCTCGTGCTCACGCGTCGCGCAGACAGCGACGCGTAACCGGCTGCGCTATTCGGTTGGCGACGCTCCCCCGACGCTTTCGGCGGGCACGGGCCGTGCTAAGTCAGAAGTGATTTGAGATTCGCTGCGGCGTCGAGTGCTCCGATCCCGAACACCGTGACCTGCAGAGCCCACGGGCTGATCCGTCGTGCGACCGCACGGAGGCGTCGTCCCGTCTCGCGCGTTTCCCGGTCCACCTCCAGCCGATCGGCCATGTCCGAGAGCACGCCGAAGAGTTCGTATATCCGGTGAAGTAGATCGATGGACGCTCCGTCGGGATCGTTGAGCAGGTCCTGCACCTGTGCAATGAGCTCTGTGACGTACCGGCTTTCGGCTGCGCCAAGCTGCACTCCCCCCGCGGTGAGCAGGTCCAGCGCCTCCTTCAGCGCGTCCTGCGCCGTGAGAATCCTGGTCTCGTCGGAAACCAGCGGCATCGACGTCGCGTCGAGGTAGTCGCCGAGCGCATCAAGTAGGTCGATCGAGGACTCCTCGATCAGTACAACATCGTTCGACTGGCCCGCCCCAAAGGGGAGCTGAGGCGCCCAAACCACCCGGCTCCACGGGTCCAACCCGCGCTCGTAGTGCTCCACCCGAACTCCGCTGGCCTTCATCGCTCGGAGGACGCGTTCCACATCAAGGAGCAAACCGGCAGCTCGGCGATGGTGCGCCCACATGCCGCGCCCGCCGTCCCCCGGCCTCGTTGTCCGATGTGTCGAGACACTCTGGTTCTTCGGCACGACGCGCCAGGCCCGGAGGATCACAGCAAGTTCCGACGCCGGGTTGCTCACGGTGAACAACCCTAGGGAAGCCGAGCGACGACGTTCCGCTCTCCTCACCGCGACACTCGCTTAACCAGTCAGGCGAGTGTCGCGGAGGCCCCCCGCTCGGCCTCCGACAACCCCGCCCCTACCGCGGTAAGCGGAACGAGCGGCGCTGGTCTCAGCACTTCTGTCCTCGACCGCTACGAGATCGTGCTCGGAACGAAGATCTGGAATTCCGACTACAGGTACGACCAGACGCTGCACGCGTTCGAGAAGGCGACCGGCAAGCTCGGCTCGGACCGGATCGCCGTGCTGATCCTGCACCACCCGGCGCCGGACCGGTTCGTGACGACGCTCGACGCCTACCGCGCGCTCGAACGCCTGCTCGCGGAGGGTCGTGTGCGGGCGATCGGCGTCAGCAACCTCATGCTGCACCACCTCGAACGCCTGCTCGCCGAGACCGACTTCGTGCCGGCGTTGCACCAGATCGAGCTGCACCCGTACTTCCAGCAGCGGGACGCGCAGCAGGCGGACGCCGCCGCCGGAATCCTTGCCCAGGCGTGGTCGCCGATCGGCGCGGCGACGTTCTACCCCGGCTTCCGCGAGGGGCGCCGCAACGTGATGAAGGACCTGGCCCTAAGCGCGATCGCCGAGGCACACGGGAGGACGCCGGCCCAGGTGATGCTCCACTGGCACGTGCAGCAGGGGCGCAACGCGATCCCGAAGTCGACGAACCCCGGTCGGATCCGCGCAAACTTCGCCGTGTTCGACTTCGCGTTGACCGACGAGCAGATGGCGGCGCTCGACGCGCTCGATACCGGCTTCCGCAACGGCCCGACCCGGACGGCGCGGACACGAGCCGCTTCGAGCGGGTGATCCCGGAGGGATAGACAGGCGCATCCTGGGTTCAGGGCGGTCTCGAGCCGGGACTGCAGTCCCGCTGAAGCTAGTGCTCAGGCGCCGGCGGCCCGGCGCCCCACGAGGTCTTCAAGCGCAGCCAGCGGGAATGTGCCGCCGCCCCTGAGCACGGTATCGAGCGCCGTGCCCTCGAGTTCGTCGTAGATGGACAGACGAATGAGTCGTACGACGCCGGCTGCGGCATGCGCATCCTTGATCGCGTCGTAAAGGGCGCGTTGCTTCCAACGTGGAGAACCGGCTGGACCTAGATCTCCAGGCGGGTCTCCCCCGCCAAACATCCGAACGCTTCCGGCCGTGGTCCATCGCGCACCCCACTGCCCCGCACGCAGACACTCGTGCTCTCTGTGTGAGGCGTATCGGCCGTAGTCGGCTGCCCACGGCAGCCGCTCGAATCCCCGCTCACCCAATGTCGTGGCGCGGAATCGGTTGAAGTGCAACTCCTCGTCCAGCTCTAGAACTGCCCCGTCCTCAAGAACGATGTCCCATACGCCCGGTCGGAAGGCTGGCGACTCATCAACGCCACCAAGCTTCCGGTAGAGGTTGCGAAGGTCGTCGACCGCTCGCGGAGGAAGGTTTTCGAGTCGGGGTGGAGCTTGCTTCGCGGCACTCGGCTGCCGTCCCAGTTGCACGAGGAGACGGCCGAGTGAACGCACTCGAGCACCGGTCGACACCATGGCGGCAGTGTCGCATCGACCCAAGGTGCGAACGGAAGCGCACTGCCGGGACCCCGCTGCTGTTCTGGCCTCAAGGGGCTTGTGAGCGTCACCACCGAGCGCAGACAACTTTCGCGTAGGACGAGGAGCCGGACTCCCCGATCGATCTCGGTAGCCGCGGGCAAAGGCTTTCGTGCGCTGTGATCAGTAACGCCACGGCTGTCGACCTCAAGCCAATCCGGTCAAGGATCTGCTGCGTTTGGCCTTCGAGCACGGATGAGCGGATCGTCATGCGGCCCCCGTTCGCCGATTTGGTCCTGCCATGCACCATCCGGCTGTTGCCCGCGGCCTCGTGGCGGGCTACCGTCCGCGCATGCGCTCCGGGCAGAAGGCTGCGCGGGTGAGCTCGTCCCGCGTGTACCGGGTCGCCACCGCCCTGGTGACGACCTGGCTTCGGCTCTGCGTGCGCGGGGTCGACTCGAGGCATGCGGCGGAGCGGACGACCGCGGTGCAGTTCGAGCTGTGGGAGCGCGCCTTCGTCGCGGACCAGCGGTGGAGGCCGACGGGCGCCGCGGTCGGCCTGGTCCTGCGTGCCGCCGCGGGCGTCTCGCGCGACCTGTCCTGGCGGAAGGCGGTGCGGTCCGGCTTCTCCCCCGCGCTCTTCCCGCCCGTGCCGCTGCTGGGACCCGGCAGCCGGCAGCGCTTCTGGGTGCCGATGCTCGGCGGGCACGTCTTCGACCAGACGAACGGCATGGCCGAGGCGGAGGAGGGCGCGCCGCTGCTGCGCCGGCAGCGGGTTTCCGTGCCGATGCGGACCCGGTACGTCTTCGATCAGACCAACGGCGTGCTCGCCTCGGAGGAGGCCGTGTCGCACCAACGGCCGGGCGATGCGGCCCGCTCCGCGCGCACCGTGCTTCGACTCCGCACCTGGTTCTGACGCTCCGACGACCCGAGCGTCGCTCGGCGTCGCGCAGGTGGTCGGCCGGTCGGCCGCGTCAGATCGGGTGCGCGGCCAGGTGCTCCAGGACCAGCGCGGCCAGCTGCTGCGGCCGCTCCTCCGGGATCCAGTGCGACGTACCGCGGAACACCTCGAAGCGGTACGGCGCGCTCACGAAGTCGCCGGCGCCCTCCGCTGCGCGACGGCCGATCGCGCTGTCGCCGTCGCTCCACACGAAGAGCGTCGGCACCCGGATCCGGCCCGCGCCGAGCTGACCGCGCAGCCGGATCGCGCGGTACCAGTTCAGCAGCGCGGTCGCTGCGCGGGGGTCGGTGAGGAGGCGAAGTGCTTCGCCTGTGTCGCGCATCCCCGTCGAGGCCAGGAGGCGCCGGGCGAGCACGCCGCCGCGGACTCGGAGCAGCGCCTCCGGGATCACGGGCGGCTGGAACGCGCCGATGTACCAGGACTTCAGCGCCTGCCGCCCCGCTAGCGCCCGTTGCATCGCCGCGGGGTGCGGCACGGAGACCGCGGCGAGCGAGGCGACCCGGGCTGCGTGGCGCCCGGCGACGCTCCACGCGACCGCGGCGCCCCAGTCGTGCCCGAGCAGGTGGAACCGCTCCACGCCCGCGGCGTCGGCCAGCGCGAGCACGTCGCCGGCGAGCGCGCGCATCGCGTAGGCGCGGACCTCCTGCGGCCGGGCGCCGGGCGAGTACCCGCGCTGGTCCGGGGCAAGCACGCGGTACCCGGCGGCGGTCAGCAGCGGGGTCACCGCGGCCCAGGAGGCGGAGGTCTGCGGGAAGCCGTGCAGCGCGACCACGACCGGCCCGTCGAGGGGGCCGTCGTCGCGGACGGTGAAGTGCAGCCCGTCGGACTCGAACCCGGTCAGCCGCGCACCCGTCATGCCCGGACCCTAGGCCCGCTCGCCTCGACGGCGGGAGCCGGTGGTCCTCACTCCTCGTCGGCGTCCGCCGCGACCCACCAGTCGGTGAAAGACCGGGCACGGCCGTCGGCGTCCAGCCGGACGACCATGAGGTTGTCGTAGCGGCGGCGCTTCGCGGTGCCCTCCGGGTAGTGCGTCCACCCCCGCACCACCACCACGTCGCCGTCGACCGCGGTCAGCTCGTGCTCGAAGGACCAGGCGCCCGGCTCGTCCTGCTGCCCGAGCCAGCCCTGCACGATCGCGTCGTGCCCGACCCACGGCGGCGTCGACGGGCCGTCGCGGTACTCCGCGTCCTCGGTGAAGAGGCGGCGGACGTCGTCCGGGGCGTTCGTCTCCCAGGCGCGGACGTACCGCCTGATCCACTCGTTCGCGGCCTCGGCCGCGGCGACGCGATCCCACATGGGCTCCAGCGTCCTCGCGGTCGGAGCGGTCCGCAACGCGGCATCAGCAGGTGGTCCCGAGGGCGCGGACGCACCCCCGGGACCGGAGCCCGCCTCAGTCGACGTTCATGTCGTCCGGGTCGGCGGCGAGCCGGACGTTCTGGTCGAGGTCGTCGATCGCGGCCATCTGGTCCGCGGTCAGCTCGAAGCCAGCGGACTCGAGGTTCTCACGCATCCGGTCCTTCGAGCTCGACTTCGGCAGCGCGATCAGCCCCGTCTGCACGTGCCAGCGGAGCACCACCTGCGCCGACGTCACCCCGTGCGCCTCCGCCGCCGCCACGATCGGCGGCAGGCTGAACACGTCGTAGCGGCCCTGGCCGAGCGGCGCCCACGCCTCGGTCTCGATGCCGTGCTGCTCGTGGAACGCCCGCAGCTCCCGCTGCTGGAACGTCGGGTGCAGCTCCACCTGGTTGACCGCCGGCGTCACGCCGGTCTCGTCGATGATCCGCTGCAGGTGCGGGATTTTGAAGTTGCTCACCCCGATGCTCTTCGCCCGGCCGTCGCTCGTGAAGCCGGTGAAGGTGCGCCAGGTCTCGACGTAGACGTCGTTCTTCGGCATCGGCCAGTGGATCAGGTACAGGTCGATGTAACCGAGGTCGAGCGCGTCGAGGCTGCGCTGGAACGCGCCCTCGATGTCGCCCGCGGCGTGGTGGTCGTTCTTCAGCTTGGTGGTGACGAAGACCTCCTCGCGCGGGATGCCGGAGGCGCGCACGGCGGCACCGACCTCGGCCTCGTTGCCGTAGCCGGTGGCGGTGTCGATGTGGCGGTAGCCGACCTCGAGCGCCTCCTCGACGGCCTGCTGCGTCACCTCCGGCTTGATGAGGAAGACCCCGAAGCCGAGCTGCGGGATGCGGTTGCCGGCGTTGAGGGCGAGGGACGGGACGGAGGTGGCCATCGCTCCAGGGTAGGGAGGCGCCGGTGAGCGACTCCTCCGCGGCGGTGGGGGCAGAGCTCGTTCACCCGACCAGGACACCGACAGCGATGAGCACGCCGACGATCAGCACGCCGACAGCGAGCGGCAGAGTGATGGCCGAGCCCGGCAGTGGTCTGCCGAGCCGCAGCGCACGTTCCGTCGCCGCCCAGCTGAGCCAAGCGAGCAGGGGTATGAGCAGTCCGAACAGCAGGAGCACGAGCGCCACGGCGACCCGGATCGCCGGCGCGATCGGCAGCCGCACCGCGTCCACTGCGACGCCACCGGCGATCAGCGCGAGACCGGTTCTGATCCATGCGAGGAATGTCCGCTCGTTCGCGAGCGTGAACCGAGGGTCCGGTTCCTCCCCCAGCTCGAACACTCGAGCAGGGAACCTGCGCCCGTCCGATGCGCTCACCTGGATGCCACGGTTCGGAAGCCGACGTTACCCATGGACGAGTCCGGGGTGTTCGAGGAACGCGCGGCGTTGCGGTAGCGGTTGCAGTAGGAGTCGTGGCACAAGTAGCTGCCACCGCGCATCACTCGCACAGCGTCCTCGGAACGGGCCGTAGGGCCGGCCGGCTCGTGCACCGTTCCCCGCTGCTGGTCGATCGCATACGTGTCCTCGGCCCACACGTCGGCGCACCACTCCCACACGTTGCCCACCGTCTGCCACAGGCCATAGGAGTTCGGCTCGAAGGTCCGCACGGGCGCAGAGGTCAGGAAGCCGTCCTCGACGGTGTTCTCGGTGGGGAAGACGCCCTGCCAGATGTTCACCCGCCACCCGGGCTCTCCATCCCGACCTCCGAGTTCGTCTCCCCACGGGTAGCGGGCGCCGTCGAGCCCGCCACGAGACGCGGCCTCCCACTGCGCCTCGGTGGGGAGGAGCCGTCGTGCCCAGCGGCAGTACGCCGCGGCATCGTTCCAGGAGACGTGCACCACCGGGTGGTCGCCCAGCCTCGTGACATCCGATCCGGGGCCGCCAGGGTGACGCCAGTCGGCTCCGCGAACGCCGAGCCACCACGGGGTCTGCGGCGGCCGGCCGAGCACGTCCTCCCGCGTTCCCGTGAACGCGAGGTGGAACACCGCGGAGTAGCCGAAGACCTCCGCTTCGGTGCGGTACCCGGTCGCGGCGACGAAGCGGGCGAAGTCGTCGTTGGTCACACTGGTCGCGTCGATGTCGAACGCCTCGAGCGAGACGGGGTGGACGGGCAGCTCGCCGTCCGACCAGCGGCCGTCGCCGCGACCGTCGCCCATCGCGAACACCTGCGCGGGAACGTGCGCCTGCTCGATCGCGTGATGCTGCGCTCCTGCGGAGACGACGGGAAGTACCGGCACGATGCCGGGAGCGGCAGCCTCGAGCAGACCGTCGCGACCCGCCGGAGCGCAGCACTCGTGCCCGGCTGCCCGATGCTCGACAGCGTCGCGCCCGCCTGTCCGCCGTTCGTTCACGGGGCCCCCGTTCCTAGAACCCCGAGCCTGACGCAGCCCATCCACGCGGCGCCGTGCAGGGTCATGCCGTCCTCCGCATCAGTGCGCGTCGGGCTTGCCGCACCGAGTTCCTCCCGGGACGGGTCGAGAAGCGGTCGCGAGGCCCGTGACGCGCGGATCATCGCGTCGAGGCCGACCAGGCGGCGGAGTCGAGCGCGCTCGCCGCTCGCCACCGGGCGATCACGCGCAGCAGCCGGTACTTGTCCTCGGAGTACTCCGCGTCGTCCCAACGATTCCGGACCTCGTCCGGATCGGATCGGAGGTCGAACAGCTGTCCCTCCTCCGAGTCCACGAACTCCACCAGCTTGAGGTGCTCGTCGCGCACCATCGTCATCAGCGCTGTGCCGGTCAGGATCACGTCCCGCGCGTGCTCGGAGAAGGCGTGGGACCGCCCCGCCCACTGCTCGCCGCGCAGCGCGGACGCGAGCGAGCGGGCCTCCATCCAGGCCGGCGGCTTCACCCCCGCGAGCTCCAGCACCGTCGGGCCGAGGTCCATGTGCTCGACGAGTCCGTCGAGTCGCTGCCCGGCCTCGACCCCGGGCCCCCTGACTATGACGGGCACGTGCACGCTCGGCTCGTACATGTTCCACTTCTGCACCAGGCCGTGATCACCGAGGCAGTCCCCGTGGTCAGAGGTGACGATGACGACGGTGTCGTCGAGCACCCCGCGCCTGTCGAGCGCCTCGAGGAGCTCGCCGATCTGCTCGTCGATCATCGCCACGTTCGCGAGGTAGTAGAGCCGTTGCCTGCGCTGCTGCTCAGGCGTCGGATCCTCGAGGAACACGATGCCGTCGTGGTCGACGGTCAGATGGTCGCGCCGCAGCTCCTGCAGCGGCGTCGGCAATGCGGCGACGTCGTCGGGATCATCGTGGGGCATCGGCACGTCCCGGTCCGCAAATCGCTCGATGAAGCGCGGTGTCGGGTCGTACGGCGGGTGCGGACCGGGGAATCCGACCTGGAGGAAGAACGGCTCGCCGGTGCGCGGATAGGTGTCGAGCCACAGCTTCGCGAGCCCGGCGACGAAGTTGTCGGCGTGCATCTCCTCCGGCAGCTCCCACTCGAACGCGCCGAGCCGGTCGCGGTAGTCGGGCCGCTGGCGGTGCACCCGCCGGTCCGGCTTGGCCATGTGCTGCACGGCGAGCGCCTTGTCCCACTGGTCGAGCAGGAACGGCAGCTTCGGATTGCTGCGGTCCTTGTTCTCGACGACGTGCCGCTCGTGGAACCCGGCGGCGACCTCGTAGGGGAATGTGTGCATCTTCCCGACGCTCACGCAGCGATACCCCGCCGCTGCGAGCTGTTCGACCCAGGAGTGCTGCCACGGGTCGTCGTTGCGGAGCACGCCGAGGCTGTGCGGGTAGAGCCCCGTGAACAGGCTCGCGCGCGACGGGGCGCAGGACGGGGCAGTCACATAGGCACGGGTGAACGCGGTGCCCTCCTGCACGAGGCGGTCCAGGACGGGGGTCTCGGCGTGCGGGAAGCCGAGCGCGTGGATCGTGTCGTACCGCTGCTGGTCGGTGATGACGAACAGGAAGTTCGGCCTGCGCGAGCCGCTCAACGGCCCACGTACGTCGGCTCGTCGAGACCGCTCATGCTCGGGTCGTAGCCGACGCCGCCCACGTCGTACATCGATGTCATCCAGTGGTAGAAGTTGTCCCCCCGTTCGACGAGCGCGGTGTAGAGCCGGTGCAGCATCCGCTCGCGGACCTCCGCCAGCTCCGGGTGCTCGTACCGGTTGTGCAGCTCGTCCGGGTCCTCCTCCAGGTCGTACAGCTCGTTGACGGACTCGGGGTTCACGACCAGCTTGTAGCGCCGGTCGCGCAGCATCCGCTGCGGGTAGGGGAAGTGGTGGCCGTGGAACTCGCAGAGCACGTCCTGCTGCCACTCGACGGGCTCGCCTCCCACCAGCGGCAGCAGGCTGCGCGAATCGACCGCGGGCGACGGGTCCACCTCGGCCAGCGCCAGGATCGTCGCGGTCACGTCCGTCAGCGTGACGAACTCGTCGCTCACCTGCCCGGCGGGCATGCCGGGCACACGGACGATGCCGGCCGTTCGGTAGATGTCCTCGTACATCGCCGGCCCCTTGTCGTGAAGGCGGTGCGAGCCGGTGAACTCGCCGTGGTCGCTCGAGAAGAACACGGCGGTCTCCTCCGTCAGCCCGAGCTCGTCCAGCGCGTCGAGGACCCGCCCCAGCTGCCGGTCGATCATCGTGACGTAGCCCCAGTACACCGCAATCAACTTCCGGCTCGTCTCGATCGGGATCGTGTCGAACGTCCAGTGCTTGCTGTAGTTGGCTTGCACCGGCGGCTTGCCGAGGAATCGCTCCTGGATCGAGGCGGGCAGCTCGATCGCCGCGGGGTCGTACATGTCGAAGTACTCGTCCGGGAGCAGGTACGGGAGGTGCGGACCGAAGTAGTGCAGCCCGAGGAAGAACGGTCGCCCGTCCTCCCGACGCCCTGCCGCGTAGTCCCGCAGCTGCTCGATGGCGCGGTCCGCGAGGTAGTGCTCGAACGTCGCCTCCTCGGGCTGGTGCAGCCGCGCGGCGAGCAGGTTGCCCGGCCCTCCGTTCGGCAGCGTGCCTCTGATGTGATCGCTGATGGCATAGGGCGGCAGCCCGCGTTCCTCGAGGTAGGCGAGGTAGTCCGGAGCGTCGACGGGGTTGTGCCACCCGGGCAGGGTCGGGCCGTCGAAGCCGTAGTCGGCCGCGGTCCGGTGGGTCCCGACGTGCCACTTGCCGACGAGTCCCGTGCGGTAGCCGGCCTCCTGCAGGGCTCGGGCGAACGTGAACTGCCCCTCGTCGAGGTCCTCGCGGTAGGCGACGTTGCGCTCGTAGTTTGCGAGCAGCCGGTGCCGGAAGGGTGAGTACCCGGTCAGCAGGCTGGCACGCGCGGGGGTGCAGATGGCGCTCGGCGTGTACCAGCGATCGAAGCGGGTGCCGCTGGCCGCGAGCCCGTCGAGGGCCGGGGTGCTGACGGCCGTGTTGCCGTAGCACCCCAGCGTGTCGACGCGGTGCTGGTCCGTCAGCAGGAAGAGGACGTTCCGGCGCGTCATTCGCCGGCCTTCTCGTAGAGGTCCCCGGTGTAGTAGTCCGACGCGTTCCCGGGCTCGGTGAGCGTGCCGACGGAGACGAAGTACTTCCCGAAGTTGTTCAGCCAGGTGTCGACGTCACCGGCCTTCGTCGACTGCTCGAGCGAGGCCGTGGAGACGAGCTGGTCGAAGCTCGCGTCGGTCTTGACCTGGTCCTCGGGGACGTTGGTCATCGCGGCGACCAGCGAGATCGCCTCGGACGTGTGCTGCAGCCGGTAGTCGTTCGCCTCCTTGAGCGTGGCGAGCACCGCGGACACCATCTTCGGATCCTTCGTCGGCAGGTCCTCACGTGCCACGAACGCCGTCACGAACCGCTGGTCGGTGAAGTCGGAGTCCTTCGCCAGCTCGATGATGCCCTTCTGCTGCTGCTTCACGGTGGTGAGCTGCGGATAGCCGAAGCCGGCCGCATCGAACTGGCCGGCGGCGAGGGCGGAGGTGAGGGGCGCGTAGTCGAGCGGTGTCGCGTTGATGTCGTCCATCGTCATGCCGGCCTTCGCGAGCGCGAGGCGCAGGATCATCTCCCCCGATGTGCCCTTCGGGTACGCGACCTTCTTGCCCTTCAGGTCGGCGATCGTCTTGATGCCCCTGCCCGGGAGCGCGACCACGCGGTCCGCGTTGGTGAAGGTGTTGACCATCACGATCTTCGCCTTACCGGACGCCGGCAGCCACAGCGCACCGGGGCCGATGTAGCCGAAGTCGAGGCTTCCCGAGCCCATGGCAGTGATCTGCAGGGGCCCGTTGGTGAACACCTGCGGGTTGACGGTCAGACAGTGCTCGGCCCACATGTTCTTGGCCTTCGCGATCGCGAGCAGGCTGGTGCCGTTGAAGTCGCCGATGTACCCGAAGTTCACGTTCGTGTTCCCGGAGCACTGCTTGCCGTCCCCGCCGGCTGCAGCACCGGTCTGGCCACCGGTGCTGCAGCCCGTCAGTGCGACGGCGATCGCGACGGATGCCGCGGCGACGATGCCGAGACGCTTCCTGGTGATGTGCATTGCTGTTTCCTCTTCCTCAGTGGTCGGCGCCGACGATGCTGTCGGCGCCGGGGAGCCCGGACGGCTGGTGGTAGACCGCGCGCCAGACGCGGTTCTTGATCTCGGCGAACTCCGGCGACAGCCGGGTCTCCTCGCTCCGCGGGAACGGGAGATCGACGTCGATGACCTCCTGGATGCGGCCGGGCCGCGCGGCCATCACGACGACGCGGGTGGCGAGGTAGACCGCCTCCTCGACGTCGTGGGTGACGAACAGCACGGTCCGCCTCGCCTCCTGCCAGGTGCGCTGCAGCTGGTCCTGCAGGTTGACCCTGGTGAGCGCGTCGAGCGCCCCGAACGGCTCGTCCATCAGCAGCAGCTGCGGATCGACCGCGTACGCCCGAGCGATCGCCGTGCGCTGCTTCATGCCGCCGGACAGCGACTTCGGGAGCTGGTCCGCATAGGTCGTGAGCCCGACGAGGTCGATGTAGTGCTGTGCACGCGACCGGCGCTCCGCGACCGGCACACCGGCGACCCGGAGCCCGAACTCGACGTTGGCCCGCACCGTCAGCCACGGGAACAGCGCGTACTGCTGGAAGATCACTCCGCGCTCCGGGCTCGGCCCGTCGACCGGTCGCCCGTCGACCAGGACGTCGCCCGACGTCGGCGTGTCGAGGCCGGCGACGATGTTCATCAGCGTCGACTTCCCGCAGCCGGAAGGACCGACGAGCGTCACGAACTCGCCGTCCTGCACCGCGAGGTCGACACCGCCCAGTGCGGTGAAGTCCCCTGTGCTCAAGGGAAACGTCCGGCGCAGACCGGTGACCGAGATCTTGGGGTTCATCGACGCTCCTGCCATGAGGTGACACGCCGCTCCGCGAGCAGCAGCAGCCGGTCCATCACCAGACCGAGCACGCCGATGGCGATGATCGAGACGAAGATCGTCGGCAAATCGAAGTAGAGCTGCGCCTGCTGCATCCGGAAGCCCAGACCCTGCTGCGCGGCGATCAGCTCGGATGCCACGAGGGTGGCCCAGGAGGAGCCGAGCCCCACCCGCATCCCGACGAAGAGGAACGGACTGGAGGCCGGGACGACGACGCGCAGGAAGATGGTGCCGTCTTTGGCGCCGAGCACCCGTGCAGCGTTGATCAGGGTGCGGTCGACGCTCACCACTCCCTGGAACGTGGCGACGACGCACGCGAGGAACGAGGCGAGGAAGATCACGAACACCCGGGCGACCTCACCCGTGCCGAGCACGACGATCGACAGCGGCAGGATCGCGAGCGGCGGGATCATCCGCACGAACTGCACCCACGGGTCCAGCAGACCTCGTGCGACGCCGTACCAGCCCATGAGGAAGCCGACCGGGACGGCCAGGATCGTACCGAGCGCGAACCCGACCAGCACCCGACCGAGGCTGGCTCCGACGTCCCCGAACAACGTCCCGTTCGACGCCAGCTGCACCGCCCTGATCACGACCTGCGGAGGGCTCGGCAGGATCGTCACCAGCGAGAGGATCCAGAACAGACCGATCCCGGCCACGATCGCGATGACAGAGAGCGTCCAGAGCGGAACGCGTCTGCGGGCCACCGGTCGTGCGGCACCGCCGGCGGCGTCTCTCGGGACGGTTTCTGTGGAGAGGGTCGTCATCGGTCCTCCGGTTCGGCGTGGACAGGCAGGTGGCGTGGATCAGGCAGGTAGGCGATCGGCCACTCGAACCGGGCTCGTCGCCCAGCTCGCGTAGCCGACGAGCAGCGGGGAACGATGGAAGGCGGCGGCGATCGCGCCCAGCGCGCCCGCCTGCTCGCTGAGCGTGGAGGCTCGCAGCCGCGTCCGGACGCCGGTGGGCAGCACCTCGTGCTCGAAAGCCGTCCGGACCGCATCGAGGAAGCCCCGGTACCGCAGCACCTCCCCTGCGACCACGACCTCGGTCGGGTCCATGACCGTGCTCGCCGCCGCGAGCACGCGGCCGGTGGCAGCGCCCGCCTCCCGCACCACCATCTTCTCGGCCGCGCCCTCCGCGACCCTCGCACGAATGGCGGGTGCGGATGCGACTGTCTCCAGGCACCCCTGCTTGCCGCACCAGCAGCGCGCACCACGCGGATCGACGGTGATGTGACCGAGCTCCCCGGCGGTGCCGAGCGAGCCGACCACCAGCCGGCTGCCCGCGACGACCCCGCCGCCGACACCGTCCGACAAGCGGATGTAGAGCAGACTGTCGGTATCGAGGGACGGACCCCAGACCGCTTCTCCGAGGGCCGCGAACCGTGTGTTGTTGTCGAGGACGAGCGGAGCCTCGAACCGCTCGGCCACCCGCTCGCGGATGAGCGCGACGACCTTGTCGCGCCGGGTGCCCTGCCATCGCGGCGGGACGCGCGACTCGTCGCCGAAGGCGGAGCCGAGCGGGCCCGGCACGCCGAATCCGATCCCTTCGAGGGCGCCGAGACGAACACCGGTCGCCGCGGTCGCGTCGTCGATGAGGCCGAAGACGACCTCCAGCCGCTCGCTCCAGGACATCTCGGGGATGTAGGCGCGCTCGCCCGACGCGATCACCTCGTTGGCCGCGTTGACGACGGCGACCTGGACGCGGCGGTGCCCGAGGTCGACGCCGAGGAACTGACCGGAAGCGGGGTCCAGCGCGAGGCGGACCGCCGGTCGCCCACGGCCGCGGGGGCCCTCCTCCGGTCGGCGCTCGACGATCGCTCCGCGGCGGAGCAGCACGGACGTGATGTCGGAGAGCGTGGTGCGCGAGAGCCCGATGCGGCGCTCGAGCTCCGCTCTCGTGAGCGGCCCGGACTCACGGAGGGTCGCGAGAATGCGCTCCTCATGGGTGCGCCTGATCAGGATCGGCACGTCGTCGGGCTTGGCCACGGGGAGACGCTATGAACAGGCATTTTTTCCGTCAACCCGTCGGCAGAATTGAGCATCGCCGTGCGAATGGACCTCGCCTCGGTTCGTCATCGACGCGATCAAGGTGCTGATCGTGCATCTGCCGTGCAGCGAACGGTCTCTCGAGGACCTCTGATGCCAGCCCAGCGGGCGCGGAGGGACGCAGGCGTTGCATGAGGAGCCGGACGTCGCGGACGCGGGGCCCGACTCGCGCTCCCGTCCGGAAGGCATTCCCCATGCAGTACACGAACCTCGGCTCGACGGGCCTCACGATCAGCCGCATCGCGCTCGGCTGCATGTCGTTCGGCGACCCGGCCCACGGCTGGCAGTCCTGGACGCTGGACGAGGAGGCGTCGCAGCCCTACTTCCGGCAGGCCGTCGAGCTCGGCATCACCTTCTGGGACACCGCGAACGTCTACACGCTCGGCCAGTCCGAGGAGTTCGTCGGCCGCGCCATCGAGCGCTACGCCTCCCGCGACCAGATCGTGCTCGCCACGAAGGTCTTCATGCCGATGGGCGAGGGGCCCGGCGACCGCGGGCTGTCGCGGAAGGCGATCATGCAGCAGATCGACGCCTCCCTTAAGCGCCTCGGCACCGACTTCGTCGACCTGTACCAGATCCACCGCTTCGACCCCACGACCCCGGTCGAGGAGACGATGGAGGCGCTGCACGACGTCGTGAAGGCCGGCAAGGCCCGGTACCTCGGCGCCTCGGCGATGTGGGCGTGGCAGTTCGCGAAGCTGCAGGAGGCCGCGCACCTGCACGGCTGGACGCCGTTCGTGTCGATGCAGGACCAGTACTCCGTGCTCTACCGCGAGGAGGAGCGGGAGATGTTCGGGCTGCTCGCCGACCAGGGCGTCGGCTCGATCCCCTACAGCCCGCTCGCGAAGGGCCGCGTCGCCCGCCCGTTCGGCGGCGAGAAGACCGCGCGCGGCCACGACGACAAGGTCGGGGACGCGCTGTTCAACGACCCGGACCAGGACCGGCCCGTGATCGACGCGGTGCAGCGGATCGCGGAGTCCCGGGGCGTGCCGATGGCGCAAGTCGCGATGGCGTGGGTGCTGAAGCACCCGGTCGTCGACGCCCCGATCATCGGCGCCACCAAGCCCCACCACCTCGAGGACGCCGCCGCCGCGGTCGACCTCGAGCTGACCGACGACGAGATCGCCGCGCTCGAGGCGCCGTACACGGTCCGCGCGGCCGGCGGGTTCTAGCCCGTCGGTTCACCGCGCCTTCCGGCATCATCCGTTCCTTCCGGCAATCGGATCCACGGGTTCCGGCTGCCGGACGGCACGAGGTCTGCCTCACGGCACGCGAGAGCCGACCCCCGAGATCCAGGTATCGGCGGGCCGGCGAAGGGGGCAGACTCCGCCGGTGACGAACCGGACCGGTGCGCTCGGCGTGCTCCTGCTGCCCCTCCTGCTCGCCGGCTGCGCGACCGCTCCCGCCGCAGCGCCCGCGCCGACCGTGACCGTCACGGTGACGCCGACCCCGGCCGCCGTGCCGGCGGGCGACGCGGCGCCCTGGGACCTGCACGCGTTGTGCGCGGCGGAGTCCGAGGCCGAGACGCTCGTCGTGTGGCGGGACCAGCAGACGAAGGCCGGCCGCCTCAGCTCCGCGCAGTCCGCGGCCGTGCTGCAGGCGATCGCGGTGCAGTACCTCGAGTTCGACGGACGCGACCTGCCGAAGGACGTGCAGCGCGACGTGACCGCCCTGCGGGACGCGGCCGGCACGCTCGAGCGCCCGCGGATCGATCTGCGGTCGGCCGCCGTCGCCGGCGCGAAGGAGCGGCTGCACCGGGTCTGCGCCGAGAGCGGCCTGACCATCGGGGTCATCGCGCAGGGCGGGTGACGGCGGGGTCTCCGCGGGGTGGTTTCGAGGCTCCGCTGCGCTCCGCACCTCAACCAGCGGGGGCCGCGGTGACCCGCGGTAAGCGGAGTGGTTTCGAGGCTCCGCTGCGCTCCGCACCTCAACCAGCGGGACTCGCGAGCTGCGGTCAGGGGGTCCAGAGCTGGTCGCCGTCGCGGGGGCGGGCGCCGTCCGTCGCGTGGATGACCTCAAGCAGCAGGCGGTTCAGCTCCTCGCTCCGTTCGAGCGGCAGCCCGACGTCCGACAGGTCGTTCGCGCCGAGCGCGATGCCCCGCACCGCGTCCAGCGCCCTGAAGCCGTCCGCGGTCAACCGCGCGGGGTTGCGCCTGCCGCGGGCGCGGTCGCCCGTCCGCTCGATCAGGCCGCGCTGCTGCAGGCCATCGAGCAGCGGCGCGACGCTCTGCGGGCGGACCAGCACCGAGCGGGCGAGGTCGGCCTGCGTCATCTCCCCCTCGACCGCCAGGTGCGCGAGCACGCCGAACTGCACGGGGTTCAGCCCGTGCTCCGCGAGGCGGTCGGTCAGCCGCTGCCCGACCAGGCGAGCGACCCGCACGATGCTCCACGTCAGGTTCGCGTCGAGCTCCGCCGCGGTCATCGGGGCTTCCTCCATCGGACGCACACCTCCTCGTCAGGTCCGGTGCCTACCTTCGCACAAACAGAATCCTGTTAGTCGAACGAGAGGGACGATCATGAGCGACTCGAACACGACCGAGGACCGCAAGCACGTCGCCGACCTGGTGAAGGACGCGAAGGTCGCGATGCTGACGACGATGACCGAGGACGGCAAGCACCTCAGCCGCCCGATGGCCCTGCAGGACGTCGAGTTCGACGGCGACCTGTGGTTCTTCGCCTACGACGACTCCGCCAAGGTCGCGCAGCTGCGCGCCGAGCCGTCGGTCAACGTGTCGTTCGTCGACGACAAGGGCCACTCGTGGACCTCGGTCGCCGGGCGCGCGGAGGTCGTGCACGACCGCGCGAAGGCCGAGGAGCTGTGGACGCCGGTGCTGAAGGCCTGGTTCCCGGACGAGCTGGAGACGCCCGGCCTCGCGCTGATCAAGGTGCACGCCGACAGCGCCGAGTACTGGGAGGGCCCGACGAGCACGGTCGCGCTCGCCGCGAAGAACCTCCGCGCCGCCGCCACCGGGAACCCGAGGAACGACGGCATCGCGAACGACTCGGTCGAGCTCTGAGCGGGGCGGGAGGAGGAGCGGCCGTGACCGACGACACCGGCTCCATCCGGCGGATCCTCGTGCTCGGCGCGAACGGGCCGAGCGGGCGGCGCGTCGTGCAGCGGGCGCTCGACCGCGGTCTCGGGGTCGTCGCGCTCACCCGACATCCGGAGGCGTTCCCGATCCGGCACGACCGGCTCGAGGTCGTCGGCGGCGACGCGACCGACCCGGCGACGATGGACGCGGCGGTGTCCAAGGCCGACGCGGTGGTCTCGACGATCGGCGTCGCCTACACGTGGTCGCCAGTCGACGTGTACTCCGCCGCCGCCCGGCACGCGCTCGCGACGATGCGGCGGCACGGGCTGCGCCGCATCGTGGTCGTGACGTCGATGGGCGCGCCGAAGAAGGTCGAGGAGGGCGGCCGCTTCCGCCGAGTGATGGGGCAGGTCTTCCGCTCGACCTTCACCCGCACGCTCTACGACGACATGCTGCGAATGGAGGACATGGTCTCGACCAGCGGGCTCGACTGGACGATCGTCCGGCCGCCGGGGCTCGCCGACGAGGACGGGCGCGGCTACGCGATCCAGGAGTCCTTCCTCGACTCCCCCGCGATGGCCCGCGGCGATCTCGCGGCCTGCCTGCTGGACCTCCTGGACCGCGAGGACTGGTACGAGCGCACCGCCTACGTCGCGACGCCGGGGATGCGGCTCGAACTGATCCCGACCATCCGCAAGGAGATGCTGAAGCGCTGACGCGGCAGCAGCCGTTCGGCCCGTGACGGCGGACGAGTGCGAGCGGTGGAGCGAGTCCGAGATCGGGCTCGACGTGTTCGGGCCGACGCCCGGGCGTGCGCTGCACGACTCGCTCGGCTCCGCGGTCGTCGCCACGAACACGGCCGAGCGGCTCGGCTGACCCGAGGCCTCCCGGGTCCGGACAGACCGATCGATCCTCAGCCGCTGATCGAGGCGGCCTCCTCGCGCCGGCGAGCGCGACGGGCGTCCACCAGCGCGACGATCCGGCCGCCGGACGCGAGGCGGCTGAGCCCGCGCCGGTCCTTCGTCGCCACGACCACGATCACCGTGACGAGCGCGAACAGCCCCTCCCAGCCCGTCATGCCGAGCAGGCAGTAGCCGGTCGCGCCGAACAGGGCCTGCCGCCACCGTCCGCCGGGCGGCGTGCCGGGCGAGATCGCGACGAGCGCCTCCCCGACGGTGCGGCCGGTGGTGAGGACGGCCAGGAGCTCGACGACCGCCGGGACGCCCCACGTGACGAGCGAGGCGAGCTCCGGCACGGCCCGCTGGTCGGGGCCGCCGACCTGCGTCCACGCCAGCCACAGCGCGCCGACCACGAACTGCAGCACGCCGATGGCGACGGCGTCCGCGAGCAGCCCGACGAGCCGGCGTCCCAGCCGCACGGGCCCGGGCGCGAGGACGACGCCCTCGGTGCGGCGCGCACGCACGAGCCCGATCGTGAGAGCCGCGCCGAGGATCGCGCCCGCCGTGTTCGCGATCAGGTCGTCGACGTCGAACAGCCGGTAGGCGCAGGAGTAGATCCCGTAGATCCCGGTCAGCTGCGTGACCTCGATCAGCAGCGAGCCGCCCAGACCGAGCAGGCCCGCGACGACGACGCCCCGGTGCAGCAGCAGGCGGACGCCGACGCCGAGCGGCACGAACAGGGCGACGTTCAGCACCACCTGCAGCAGCGCCGCGTTGTGCACGATCGCGCTCGGCGAGCCGACCCCCAGCCGCAGGATGTCGCCGACGAACGCGAACGGCCGCAGCTGCGGCGCCGCGCAGCTGGTCAGCTCGCGCGCCGGCGGCGTCGGCAGCAGCGTGTACGCCCACAGCGCGCAGAAGTAGACGGCGCCGGCGACCAGCTGCGCGATCGCGATCGGGGCGAGCCGCCCCTCCCGCCGGTAGAGCACGCCCGCGACCGGCGCGAGCAGCAGGACCGACAGCGGCAGCCCGAGGATCAGGGCGATCAGGGCGTTCCGGAGCACGGGGATCGATCCTCCCAGGCGCCGCCCTGCTCGGTGGCGGACGGCGCCTGCGGGGGATCAGGCCGCGGAGCGCTGCGCGAGCGGGCGGCGGCGCAGCGCCGGGTCCGCGACCTCCGGGCCGCGGTAGACCATGTCCATCGCGCCGATGCTCTCCCCCGGCGGCACGATCGCGTCGATGCGGTCGAGGATCTCGTCGCTGAGGCGCACCTCAGCGCCGGCCAGCGTGTCCTCCAGCTGCTCCATCGTGCGCGGGCCGGCGATCGCCGAGGTGACGCCGGGGTGCGCGAGCACGAACGCCATCGCCAGGTGCGTCAGCGGGATGCCGACCTCCTCGCTCAGCGCGATCAGCTGCTCGACCGCGGCGAGGCGGCGCTCGTCGCGGAAGTGCCGCATCCCGGTGCGGACGGAGCGGAACTCGCCGTTCTCCTGCCCCGCGCGGTAGCGGCCGGTGAGGAACCCGCCGGCCAGCGGGCTGTAAACCAGCGTGCCCATCCCGTACCGCTGCGCGACCGGGAGGATCTCGCGCTCGATCTCGCGGTCGAGGATCGAGTAGTTCGGCTGCTCGGTGCGGAACCGCTCGAAGCCGCGGCGCTCCGACACCCACTGCGCCTCCACGATCTCCGAGCCGCGCATGGAGGAGGTGCCGATCGCCCGCACCTTGCCCTGGCGGACCAGATCGGTCAGGGCGGACAGCGTCTCGTCGACGTCCGTCTCGGGGTCCGGCCGGTGCAGCTGGTACAGGTCGATCCAGTCGGTCCGGAGGTTGCGCAGCGAGCGCTCCACCGCCTGCATGATCCAGCGGCGGGAGGCGCCGCGGTGGTGCAGGTCGTCGTCGACGGGCCCCCAGAACTTCGTAGCGAGCACGACCCGGTCGCGGCGGCCCTTGAGCGCCTCGCCGACGACCTCCTCCGAGTCGCCGTAGCGGTCGGCCGTGTCGATGAAGTCGATGCCGGCGTCGAGCGCGCGGTGGATGATCGCGACCCCCCCGCTGCGGTCGGGGTTGCCGAGCGAGCCGAGCATCATCGCCCCGAGCGCGACGGGGGTTACCTGAATGCCGGTGCGGCCGAGCGTGCGGTGCTGCATGGCGGACTCCTCGTTCCCGCCGCCCGATCGGGCGGCGTCTCGTTCCTGGATCGGGAGCGCGGTCGCGGCTATGCTCGAGGCACATCCGGAACAGCGTTCCTGCTGTTGCCCACCGTAAACGGAACTGTGTTCCGCATGCAATCCGAGGCGCCCATGTCCACGACCCCGACGACCGGCGCCGCGCCGGTGCGGCGGCAGCGCGCCGACGCACGACAGAACCTCGATGCGCTGCTCGAGGCCGCGAAAGCCGTCTTCGCGGAGTCCGGCGTCGACGCCCCCGTACGCACGATCGCCGAGCGGGCCGGGGTCGGCGTCGGGACCGTGTACCGGCACTTCCCGCTGCGCTCCGACCTGATCTCCGCGGTCTTCCGCCGCGAGATGGACGCCTGCGTCGATGCGGCGGACGAGCTGGAGGCGGGGTACCCGGCCGGCGAGGCGCTGGACCGCTGGGTGCTGCGCTACACGGACTTCGTCGCGACGAAGCAGGGGCTCGCGGGGGCGCTGCACAGCGGCGACCCGGCCTACGAGCCGCTCGCCGAGTACTTCTCGACCCGCCTTGCGCCGACGCTCGAGCGCCTGCTCGAGGCCGCCCGCGCGGCGGACGCGATCGAGCAGGAGGTCGAGCCGGCCGAGTTCCTCGGCGCCGTCGCGAACCTCTGCCACGGCACGGGTCCGACCACGCGCGGGCGTGACCACGCCGAGCGGATGGTGCGGCTGCTGCTCGCGGGCCTCCGGGCGCCCGCCGCCTGACCCGCAGCAGGGCCCGCAGGCGCGGCCCGCAGGGACCGCGGACCCGCGCGGACCCCGAGGGCGGTCACGGGACGGGCTGCGCGCCGAGCACGCCGAGCAGCCGCAGGCGGTCGGCGCTCTCCGAGCCGGGCACGGCCGTGTAGACGAGCAGGTGCTGCGCCGTCTCCGGGTCGACGAGGGTCTGGCAGGTCAGCTCGAGGGCGCCGACCTCCGGGTGCACGAACCGCTTCCGCTCCGGCGGCCGCAGCCCGACCTCGCCCAGGGCCCACACCTGGCGGAACTCCTCGCTGCGGTCGAGCAGCGCGTCGGCCAGCCCCGCCGCCCGCGACCGGGGCCCGCGCAGCCCGATCACGCGCCGCAGGCCCGACGCCCACAGGCGGGAGAGGAAGGCGTGGTCCTCGCGCGCGTACCGGTCCCTGGCGGCGGGATCCGTGAACCACCGGAAGCCGAGGCTGCGCGCAGGTCCCCGCAGGTCCGCGGTGGGCCCGACGAGCGCGGCGGCGAACGGCGTCTGCCGCAGCGTCTCCCCCAGCTCGGTGACGACCTCCGCCGGGGTGTCGGCCAGCCGGTCGAGGATCCGGAGCATGCCGGGCGCGACGAAGTCGCCCTCCCCGCCGCGGGCCGGCGGCCGGTGCCCCGCGAGCCGGAACAGGTGGTCGCGCTCGTCGACCGACAGGTGCAGGCCCTGCGCGATCGCCGCGATCATCTGCTCCGACGGCTGCGGGCCGGTGCCGCGCTCGAGGCGCGCGTAGTAGTCCGGCGACATGTGCGCCAGCAGCGCCACCTCCTCGCGCCGCAGCCCGGCGGTGCGGCGGCGGGCGCCTCGGGGCAGGCCGACGTCCTCCGGCTGCAGCGCCTGCCGCCGCTGCAGGACGAAGGCGCCGAAGGATGCGAGGTCGCCGGTCACACCCGAGTTCCTACCGGGCGCCGGGCGGCGGATCCACGCCCCGCCGGGTCACCCCTCCCAAGCGGGCCTCGACGCGGCGAGCCCCGACGTGCCCAGCCGTGACTCCGCAGGTCCTGGTCACCCGGCGGGCATCGGCGGGAGGGTCGGGACCACCGACCGACCCTTCAGGAGCCCACCGTGCCCAGACGCCCCATCCACCTCGACCTGCCCGACCCGACCGGGCGCCGCGCACTCGTCACCGGCGCGAGCGACGGCATCGGCCTGCACATCGCCGCCCGCCTCGCGGAGGCGGGGGCCGACCTCGTGCTGCCGGTGCGGAACGCGGCGAAGGGCGAGGCGGCCGTCGCCCGCATCCGCGCCACGGCGCCGCGGGCGTCGATCGCTACGCCCGCGCTCGACCTGTCGTCGCTCGACTCGGTCGCCGCGCTCGGCGAGCGGCTGCGCGACGAGGGCGCGCCCCTGCACCTGCTGATCGGCAACGCGGGCGTGATGACGCCGCCGGAGCGCCGGACGACCGCGGACGGCCACGAGCTGCAGCTCGGGACGAACCACCTGGGTCACGTCGCGCTGGTCGCGGGCCTGCTGCCGCTGCTGCGCGCCGGCAGCGCGCGGATCGTGCTGCAGATCAGCGTCGCCGCCGCGCGCGGCTCGGTGCTGTGGGACGACCTCGACCAGCAGCGCTCCTACGACGGCGCCCGCGCGTACCGGTCGTCGAAGATCGCCTCCGGGCTGTGGGGCCTCGAGCTCGACCGCCGCAGCCGCGCGCACGGCTGGGGCGTCACGGCCGCGCTGGCGCACCCGGGCATCGCGCCGACCAGCCTGCTCGCCGCCCGCCCCGAGCTCGGCCGCTCCCGCGACACCGCGAGCGTCCGGGTCATCCGCGCGCTCTCCCGCCGCGGCGTGCTGGCCGGGACGCCGGAGTCCGCGGCGCTGCCGGCGCTGCTCGCGGCGACCGCGCTGGCCGCGCCCGGCCGGATGTACGGCCCGAGCGGGCCCGGGCACACCGCCGGCGCCCCCGCCGAGCAGGCGCTGTACAGGCCCCTGCGCAGCGAGGCGGACGCCCGCCGGATCTGGGCCGTGTCGGCGGAGCTCGCGGGGGCGCGCTTCCCGGACGAGGGCTGAGGCTCCCGCGGGAGCACCGCCGCGGCGAGGAGCGGCGTGCCAGGCTTCCTCGAGGACGCCTGACACGCCGCGGGGAGCGCGATCCGGAATAGCCGAGCACCGGCCGGGTTGCGCCTCCCCGGACGCTTACGCGTCCGCTCGCGCACCGTCGCGCGGACCCACACGTCCGAACAAAGGAGCCCCGCATGGCGGACACCGCTGTCGACAACTTTCCCGCCGCCGCGCCCGACCGCCCGGAGGGCCCCGAGCCGAAGCGGCAGGGCGCACGCCACGAGCACCGCTGGTGGGTGCTCGCCGTCCTCGCGCTCTCGCAGCTGATGGTCGTGCTCGACGCCACGATCGTGAACATCGCGCTGCCGACCGCGCAGCGGGCGCTCGACTTCGACAGCGACCAGCGGCAGTGGGTCATCACCGCCTACTCGCTCGCCTTCGGCGGGCTGCTGCTGCTCGGCGGCCGGCTGTCGGACCTGTTCGGCCGAAAGGTCACCTACATCGCGGGCCTCATCGGCTTCGCGGCGGCCTCCGCGTTCGGCGGCGCGGCGCAGAACTTCGGCGAGCTCGTCACCGCCCGCGCGGTGCAGGGCGCGTTCGGAGCGCTGCTCGCGCCGGCGGCGCTGTCGCTGCTCAGCACGACCTTCACCGACGGCCGCGAGCGCGGCAAGGCGTTCGGCATCTTCGGGGCGGTCGCGGGCTCCGGCGGCGCGGTCGGCCTGCTGCTCGGCGGCGTGCTGACGGAGTACGCCTCGTGGCGCTGGTGCCTCTACGTGAACCTCTTCTTCGCGATCGTCGCGATCATCGGCGCCCTCACCTTCTTCGGCCGCCAGGGCCCGGCCGGCACCCGCCCGAAGCTCGACCTCCCGGGCACCGTGATCGTCTCCCTCGGGCTCGTCGGCATCGTCTACGGCTTCTCGTCGGCGGAGACGAACGGCTGGGACGACGTGCAGACGATCGTCTCCCTCGCGCTCGGCGTCGTGCTGCTGATCGCGTTCGTGATCCTCGAGTCCCGCGTCGCTCACCCGCTGCTGCCGCTGCGGGTCGTGCTCGACCGGCAGCGCGGCGGCGCCTACCTGACCGTGGCGCTCACCGGCGCCGCGCTCTTCGGCGTCTTCCTCTTCCTCGCCTACTACCTGCAGGTGCTGCGCGGCTACACCCCGCTGCAGACCGGCGTCGGCTTCCTGCCCATGCCCGTCACGATCGCGCTGACCTCGACGCTGATCGTGCCGCGGGTGCTCCCCCGCTTCGGCGCGAAGCCGATGATCGTGATCGGCGCGCTGCTCGGCGCGGCCGGGCTGTTCATCCTGAGCCGCATCGGCCTCGACAGCGAGTACTGGCTGACCATCGCGCCGGGCCTCGTCGTGCTGGGCCTCGGCATGGGCAACGTCTTCGGCGCGGCCTTCAACACCGCGACGGCCGGCGTCGACCCGCGCGACGCGGGCGTCGGCTCCGCCATGGTGAACACGTCGCAGCAGATCGGCGGCTCCATCGGCACCGCGGTGCTCTCGACGCTGGCCGCGGGCGCGGTCACGCGCTACCTCACCGACAACGGCAACTCGCGGCAGGCCCAGGCGCTGGCGCAGCTCGACAGCTACCACACGGCGTTCCTGACCTCGTCCGGGGTCTTCGTCGGGATCGCGGTGATCGCGCTCCTGCTGCTGCGGTGGGGGCGGCCGGACGCGACGACCCGCGGCAGCGATGAGCAGGAGGCGGCGCCGGCCACCGCGCACTGACGTCGTCCCCTCCTCGCGCGGCCGACTCGTCCTCGACCCCTGCGGGCAGGGCTTCGGAGCAGCTCCGGTGGCGATCGAGCAGCGTGGCCGCATGACCTCGCTGCCTCCCGAGGTGCTCGATGACGAGTCCGATTGCACACGGGATCGCTCGCTGCTACGGTCTGCTTCAACGTTAAACTGCTTAAACGTTTAAACTCAGGAGGAGCAGGTGGCACGAGGGGCTGCGCAGACCGTGACGTTGAAGGACGTCGCCGAACGCGTCGGCGTCACCCCGGCCGCGGTCTCCATGGCGCTGTCCGGGAGCAGGCGCATCAGCACGGCCACGGCGGACCGGATCCGGCAGACCGCAGCGGACCTCGGCTACGTGCCGAGCTCCGCTGCGAAAGCCCTTCGCAGCCGGCGGTCGGGAGCGATCGCCGTGATCGTGCCCAACTCCACGCAGCACGTCTTCGGCCACAGCTACTTCATGCACGTCCTCACCGGCGTCTCCTCCGCCGCGAACGAGCGCGACGTGCAGGTGCTGATCTCCACGAGCGCCAGCGAGGCCAGCGGCCTCACCGCCTACGAGCGCGTGATGCGGTCCCGCACGGCCGACGGTGCGATCGTCACGAGCGCCGCGATCGGCGACACGAACATCGAGCGGCTCACCGCTAGCGGCCTGCCGGTCGTGCTGCTCGGCAACTATCCCGACCTGCCGACCGCGACGAGCGTCGGTTGGGACGACGTGCAGGCGTCGCAGATGGTGACGGCACACCTCATCGAGGAGCACGGCGCGCGTCGCCTGCTCCACGTCACCGGCCCGCTCGACCATCAGACCGCGGTCGACCGCCGCGAGGGGTTCCTTCGAGCAACTCGTGCCGCCGGGATCGAGGCGGGTGCAGCGATCGCGGAAGGCGACTTCAGCGAGCGCTCCGGGTTCGACGCGCTGGCCGGGTACGACCTCGGCGGGGCGGGCTTCGACGCCGTCGTCTTCGCCAACGACGACATGGCCTTTGGCGGCCTCCAGCGACTCCGCGTCCTCGGCCTCCGCGCACCCGAGGACGTCGCCGTCGTCGGATTCGACGACTTCGGCCTCTCCCGGACGACCGATCCCGGCATCACCAGCGTGCACGTCCCGGCGGAGGAGCTCGCCCGCATCGCGGCAGAGCGCTTGTTCGCCCTCATCGACGAGTCGCAGACCGCGCCGACGCGGGACGACCTCCAGGTGTCGCTCGTGCGGCGCCGATCCTGCGGATGCCCGGAGCAGGACGTCGTCCTGCTCTCCGACTGAACCCGTTCCCCCTTCCCACCCACTCAACGAGGAGTTCGTATTTCATGAAGAAGACCCTGACGGCGGTTGCCGCCGCATCCGCCGCACTGCTGCTCGCCCTGACCGGCTGCTCCGGCGGCTCCGCAGGGGGCGCGCCCGCCGGTCCCGTGAAGCTCACCGTCTGGACCGGCTTCACCGGCGGCGACCGACCCGGCTACGACCAGATCGTGAAGGACTTCAACGCCTCGCACGAAGACATCCAGGTGTCGATGTCGGTGCAGCCGTGGGACAGCATCACCCAGAAGCTCCCGTCCGCCTGGCTCACCGGCAGCGGCCCGGACATCGCGGCTCCGAGCTCCGATCCGAACGCGATCGCGCAGTACGTGAAGACGAACTCGGTCCTGCCCATCACCGCGACGGGCAGCGGTGCCTCCGAGGTGAACGTCGACAAGATCGCCCCGGCCCTGATCAAGGAGTACACCTACAACGGCAAGCTCTACGCGGTCCCTGCGAACTACGCCACGCTGAGCCTTTACTACAACAAGAAGCTCTTCGCGGCCGCCGGGATCGACGGTCCGCCGAAGACGGTGGACGAGCTGCTTGCTGACGCGAAGAAGCTGACCGTCCCGGAGAAGAAGCAGTACGGCCTCGTGCTCGCCGACAACCAGACGATCCAGATGTGGCCGATCCTCCAGTGGCTGGAAGGAGGCGACATCGTCGACTCCAAGAACTGCAGCGTGCTGCAGACCCCGGCCGGGCGAGCGAGCCTCAGCCCCTGGGTCGACGCCGTCGTGAACGACAAGATCTCGCCCGTCGGGCTGACGGGCGCGGAGGCCGACTCGCTGTTCTCCGCGGGCAAGGCCGCGATGGAGCTGAACGGCCCCTGGGCTGCGCCCGGCTACAAGTCGGCGGGGATCGATCTCGGACTCGCGCCCGTCCCGGTCGGGAAGGACGGGAAGAGCGTGACGCTCGGCTCGACCGCACCGCTCGCGATCTCGGCCAAGACGAAGTACCCGGAGCAGGCGCAAGAGTTCCTCGCCTATTGGACGAGCAAGTCCGCTCAGAAGCAGTTCTCCCTGACCACAGGCTTCCCGACGCTGCGCACGGATCTCGCCGACGATGCCGATCTGAAGGCGAACGACATCATCTCCACCTTCACCGAGCAGGTGCCGGACGCTCGCCTGTACCTGCCGCAGGTGCCGCAGGCGACCCAGGTCGACGCGAACGGCTACGTGCCGCTGATCGGCCGGATCACGCGCGGGCAGGACATCGCGGCCGAAACCGCGGCTGCCGCGAAGACGATCAACGCGCTCACGGGCTGCTCCTCCTGATGACGGTCGGAACCCCGATCCGGGTGGAGGGCGGCGGCACGTCGCCCTCCACCCGGGCCGTCTCCGTCGGGCCGCGACGGCGCCGCCGGATCCGCTGGACGTCGGCGTGGCTGTTCATGGCACCGAGCCTGCTGATCCTCGGCGTCTTCGTCATCTACCCGATCGTCGTGTCGTTCTGGTACAGCCTCCACGACTGGACCATCGGCTCCGACGTGCAGCCGTTCCTCGGGCTGGGCAACTACCTCGCGCTCACGAGGGATCCGCAGTTCTGGAACGCACTCGTCAACACGCTGGAGCTCACGGTCGTCTCGGTCGCCGCACTCGTCGTGCTGGGCCTGGCGCTCGCGATCGCCCTCCTTCGTGACTCCTTCATCACGAAGGCCGTCCGCTCGGCCTTCTTCTTCCCGACGGTCGTGTCGCTCACGTCGATCGGCCTCGTATGGCGCTTCCTCCTCGACCCGCAGCTCGGCCTCGTCGCCGGCATCTCGGAGACGCTCGGCCTGCCGGCGGTCGACTGGTTGCAGTCGACCGCCCTCGCACTGCCCGCGGTGATCTTCGTCGACATCTGGAAGAACCTGGGGTTCGTCATGATCATCATGATCGGCGGCCTGAAAGGTGTGCCTGCCGAGCGGTACGAGGCGGGGCGGCTCGACGGCGCGGGCGACTGGCAGCTCGTCCGATTCATCACGCTGCCGAGCATCCGGCCGACCCTCCTCTTCGCGACGCTCATCCTCACGATCCAGTCGCTGCAGCTCTTCGACCTCGTGTACGTGATGACCGGTGGCGGCCCCCTGTTCGCCACCGACACCCTCGTCACCGAGGTGTTCCGGGAGGGCTTCGTCAACTACAGGACCGGCTACGCCTCCGCGATCTCCTGGGTGCTCTTCGCGCTGATCATGCTCATCTCCCTCGTCCAGCTGCGGATCTTCAGGTACGACGATGTCGATTGACTCCTCCCGGCTGCAGCACCGCAGCACCGCAGCGGCTCGAGCCGGCACGACCGCCAAGTGGCTCGTCGTCGGCATCGGAGTCGTCGTCGCCGTCGTGCCGTTCCTCTGGATGCTGTCCGTCTCGTTCCGCACCGAGCAGGACCTGTTCGAGAACCCCGCGAGCCTCATCCCGCAGGCCTGGACCCTGCACGGCTACATCGGTGTGTGGGAGCAGCTGCCGTTCCTCCGGCTGCTGCTGAACACCGTGATCTTCGCGGGGGTGACGACCGTGCTCACCCTCGTGTTCGACTCGCTCTGCGCCTACGCCCTGGCGCGAATGCAATTCCGGGGCCGCAACGTCGCGTTCGTCCTCGTGCTCGCGACGCTGATGGTGCCCTTCCAGGTCACCCTGATCCCGGTCTTCATCGAGCTGTTCCACCTCGGCTGGCTGAACACGTACCAGGGGCTGATCATCCCGCGCGCGACCAGCGCGTTCGGCATCTTCCTGCTGCGGCAGTCGTTCATGTCGATCCCGGTGGAGCTCGATGAAGCGGCGCGCATCGACGGCGCAGGCCATCTCAGGATCTACCGCCAGGTGATCCTGCCGCTGTCCAAGCCTGCGCTCGCCACCGTGGCGCTGCTGAACTTCATGGCCCTGTGGAACGACCTCCTCTGGCCGCTCATCGTGACGAGCACACCGGAGATGCGGACGCTGCCAGCGGGCCTCACCCTGTTCGGCGGCGCGCACGTGACCGACCACGCCGTGCTGCTCGCAGGCGCCACCATCTCGCTCCTGCCCCTGGCGATCGCCTTCTTCTTGGCGCAGCGCTACTTCGTGGCGGGCGTCGCGACAACCGGATTGAAGTAGATGCCCCACTCCTTTACCGAGGGCTCGATGACCTGGCTGCTCGGCATCGAGGACACCTGCGTGTACCCGCCCGCCCGGTTCGACATGGCGCCGCTCGACGAGCACGCCCTGACCGACCACGACCTGCGGTGGCGCGACGACCTCGCGACCGTCCGCGACCTCGGCGCGACGGCGGTGCGGTACGGCGTGAGCTGGCCGCTGGTGCACGTCGCTCCGGGCGTCTTCGACTGGTCGGTGCTCGACGAGCGCCTGCGTCACATCGCGGGCGAGCTCGGCCTGACCGTCATCGCCGACCTCGTGCACTACGGGACACCGACCTGGCTCGAGGGCTCGTTCGCGGACCCTCGCTACCCCGATGCGATTGCGGAATTCGCCGGCGCGTTCGCCTCCCGGTACCGCGGTCTCGTCGAGCACATCACCCCGCTGAACGAACCCGTAACCACCGCGTCCTTCTGCGGCCTCAGGGGGGTGTGGCCGCCGGCGCTGACCGGTTGGGACGGCTGGACGACAGTCGCCGTCGGCATCGTCGAGGGCGTTCGCCGGACCATCGCGGCCGCTCGAGCCGCCAACCCGGACGTCGCAATCGTGCACGTCGAAGCGTCGGCGATCTACACCGCGACCGAGCCCGACCTCGAGGCGCACGCGGACCTGCTTCGCGCCGTGGCGGCGCTGCCGACCGAGCTGCTGCTCGGCCGCGTCGACACCGCGCACCCGATGCACTGCTGGCTTCTCGAGAACGGTGCCGATGCGGTCGCGCTCGCCGGCTTCCAGCGGGACGTGCCGACCATCGACCTGCTCGGCGTGAACTACTACCCCGACCTCACGCCGCGGAACCTCGTGCCCGGCACCGCGTCGGTTGAGCAGATCGCGGTGAACCGTTGGGCGGACGGCCTTCGTGACCGCCTGCTCTGGTTCGCCGAGCAGTACGGCGCTCCGATGCTCGTGACCGAGACGAGCATCGAGGGCCCGGAGTCGGTGCGCGCCGACTGGCTGGCCGACTCCGCGCGGGCCGTGCTCGACCTCCGCGACGCCGGGCTCGACGTCCGCGGCTACACCTGGTGGCCGCTGCTCGACTTCGTCGACTGGTCCTACGCCTCCGGCGGCCGCAACGTCGAGGAGTTCCTGCTCGACCCGACCCGCGAGGCCCGGTCCGCCGTGTCGGAAGTGTTCGGCGACGTCGCCGCCGGCAAGTCCGCGTTCCTGCGCCGGATGGGCCTGCTCGCACTCGAGGAGCAGCCGGACGGCACGCTCCGCCGGGTGCCGACGGCCGCCGTCTCGGTGTTCCGGGACCTCGCCGCACAGGTCGCCGAGGTTTCCGACCGTGTCGGCTGAGTCGGCGTACGACGGCTACTTCGCCGACCCGTTCCTGCTCCGCACCCGCGAAGGCTGGGTCGCCTACGGGTCCCCCGAGCCGTTCCGAGGGGACAGCGGGTCGTTCGAGGCGCTCGTGTCGACCGACCTCCGTACATGGCAGTCAGCCGGAACCGTCTTCAGCGTCGACGCGTCGATCGGGTCGGACGTCTGGGCTCCGGAGGTCGTGGAGACGGATGGCGTGTGGTGGATGTACTACTCGGCAGGAATCGGCATCGCGGGGCACCACCTCCGTGTCGCACGAGCGCTGTCGCCCCTCGGGCCCTTCGTCGATCAGGGGGTGAACCTGACCCCGGAGGAGACGTTCGCGATCGACGCCTCCCCCTTCCTCGACCTTGACGGCGCCCGCTACCTGTACTTCGCCCGGGACGTGCTCGACGCAGAGAGGCCGGGAACGCACCTGGCGGTCCGGAGGATGGTGTCGATGACCGAGCTCGCTCCGGAGACGATTCCGGTACTCGAGCCGAATGCCCCCTGGCAGCGGTACGAGGCCGACCGCTCGATGTACGGGCGACACATGGACTGGTACACCCTTGAGGGCCCCGTCGTCGTCCGCCGGGACGACGCCTACGTCCTCTTCTACTCGGGCGGGTCATGGGAGGGCCCGGACTACGGCGCCTCCTATGCGACCGCGGCATCACCACTCGGACCGTGGGAGCACGCGTCGTCCGACGTCCCGCTGGTGCTCAGCCGCTCGATCACCGGCCTAAGCGGTCCCGGTCACAACTCTGTGGTCCAACTGTCCGCGGACTCCTGGGTGATCGGCTACCACGCTTGGAACGACGAGGGCACGCGGCGCCAGATGTACATCGACTCGCTCAAGTGGAAAGCCTCGCGGCCCTCGCTCGACTGATCCAGCCTCTCCCGTACAGTCCCAAACCACCTCGACGCCAAGGGCGGAACCAGCGAGCCCTCCTGTCAGAGCCATGCGGGCGCCCCGCTCGGCGCACGCGGATGCGCCGGGGCTAGCGTGCTCCGGTGCTGGCGTGGGGCGTGGCGGCGGCGCTCGCAGGTGCGGTGCTGCTCGCCCTCGGGGCGCAGCTGCAGGGCCGCGGCGTGCGGTCGGCCGCGGACCGCAGCCCTCGGGGCACGCCCTGGCACCGACGGCTGCGAGCGCTCCTCACCGACGTAGGCTGGCTGCGCGGCACCGGGCTGCTCGTGCTCGCGATCCTGCTGCAGCTGGTCGGTCTGCTGCTCGCGCCGCTGCCGGTCGTGCAGCCGCTCGGCGTGCTGTCGCTGGTCGTCGCCGCGCTGCTGACCCACCGGCTCGAACGCGCGAGGATCTCGGCTCGCGGCCTCGGCGGCATCATCGCGTGCGTCGCCGGGACCGGAGGGTTCGTCGTCACCGCGGCGCTCGTCACCCGCAGCAGCGCAGCTCCGACCGCGGCCGTCGTGCCCGTCCTCGTGATCCTCGGCGCGCTGCTGACCGGTCTGCTCGCCCTGGTCCTCACCCGCAGGAAGCGCCTGCCCGCGGTCGCCTGGGCGATCGCGGGCGGCGCCTGCTTCGGCTTCACGGCGACCCTCATGAAGGCGCTGCTGGACCGCAGCAGCGTCGCGATCCAGCGCGGCGACCTCCTCGGCCCCGCCCTGCCCTTCTCCCTGCTGATCCTCGCGGCCGCGGGCGCCGCCGGCCTCGCGGGGATCTCCTTGGTGCAGCGCGCGTACGCCGGCGGATCCGCGGGCCTGGTCGTCGCCGCGCTGACCGTCGTGGACCCCCTGATGGCGATCGCCCTCGGCATCGCGCTGCTCGGGCAAGCCAGCGGCGCGCCCGGCTGGTCGTTCGCGGTGCTCGCCGCGGCCGAGGCCGTCGCGCTCGCCGGCGTCGCCCTCATGGCCCGGAACCCGCCGCGCCCGGACGAGCGCGCGGTCGCGGCGGCGTCGACGCGCTCGGCAGGCTGATCCGCGGAGACCAGCCGAGCGACCGCGTCCGGGCGGCCCGGCGCGGCAGGTCGGCGCGGAAGCGCGACCCGGGCGCCTCCGATCCCGGAGCACGGACCACCAGGTCGCCACCGTCCCTGGTCGTCCGGTCGTCGGCATCCGGGACCCGACTCACGTCCGGTCGGCGGCGGTCACCTCGTCCGGCTGGAACACGGACTCGATCGACGTGCCGAACAGGGCCGCGATCCGGAACGCCAGCGGCAGGCTCGGGTCGTAACGCCCCGTCTCCAGCGCGTTCACGGTCTGCCGGGAGACGTCGAGCCGGTCCGCGAGCTGCGCCTGCGTCCACGACCGCTCCTCGCGACGCCGCCGCAGGTCGTTCCTCACCGGCCGCTGCCGACCGCGGCGCCGACCGCCCAGGTCAGCATGCCCGCGCCGTAGATCCAGAACCCGGAGCCCTCCAGCGCCAGCCCGGCGGACTGCAGGATGCCGAGCGCGAGCGCGGCGAGCATCGCGACCGCGAAGCCCGTCGCCAGCGCGGTCAGCGTCCGCTCGCGCTGGTAGCCGTCGAGCCGTCGCACGTGCCGGACGACCGCGACGGCGACCCACACCATCGGCACGACGGGGAGCAGCGCCCAGACGAACCGCGCCGGGCTGTCGCCGTCGAACCCGCCCCAAGCGAGCGCGGCGACGAGGACGAGCACGTACGCGACCATGCCCGGCACGAACTCGACCAGGTAGGCGCGGCGCCTTCGCCGGTCCCCGGTGCTCGGCGCGGTGGAGTCAAGGTGGCTTGTCATGCCGCCAGCCTGGTGGAACGAGCCCTCCGTGTCAAGCAGGCTTGTCTCATCTCCCGGCGGCGCGGACAGCCGGATCACCACCCGGGCACCACCCCTGGGCGGTGTCCGTCTCCCCGGCGCTCGAGGACGCTGGGAGCAGGTCGTCGGACGGCGGCCGGTCAGGAGGATCCCGATGTCCCTGCAGCCCTTCGCGATCGCCGCGCTCGCCCTGCTGGTGGTCGCGCTGCTGGTCTGGCGCCAGCTGCGCTGGACCCGCTTCGACGCGAACCGCGTGCTGCGGCTGCCGATCGTGCTCGGCGCGCTCGGGCTGCTCGAGATCGCGACCGCCACGACCGCGGTCCGGCTGCAGGCCGTCGACGTCGCGGTGCTGGTGGCGGAGGTCGCGGTCGCGATCGGCGTCGGAGCGGCGATGGGCGCCCGCACGGTCTTCCGCCCCTCGCCGACGCGCTTCGACCTCTGGGAGTCGCGGACCGGCAAGGCCGGCGCGGCGCTGTGGCTCGTCCTGATCGCGATGCGGGTCGGCGTCTCGGTCGCGGGCCCCTCGCTCGGCGTGCACGTCATGGCCTCGGCGGGCGTGCCGCTGCTGATCCTCGCGTGCGCCCGCGGCACGGCGGCGCTCGTCGCCCGCTCCCGCGCTCCCCAGGCGCTGCCCGTGTCGGCATGATCGTCGCGTGAGCGAGCACCCGAGCACGGCGCGGCCCTCCACGGCCGTGCCGTTCGGCGCGCCCGACCCGACGGCGTCGCGCACCTGGATCGTGCTCGTCATCGTCGCGGCGCTCGGCCTGACCACGCTGCAGTCGCGCGCCGTCACCGAGCACCCGCCGGTGCTCGTGCTGACGGTCGGTGCGCTGCTGCTCTGGCTGGCCTGGACACCGCTGCGCCCGGGCCGGCTCCGGACCGCGCTGATCGTCGCGGGAGCGCTCGCCTCCGCGGTCGCGGCCGGCCTCGGCGTGCCGCAGATGATCGCGGGGCTGATCGCCGGGTCCGTGCTGCTGCTCGGCGATCCGCGGCAGCGGCTCGCGCCGGTCGTCGCGCTGACCGGCGGCGGCACCGCGGTGCTGCTGCTCGTCGGCGCGGGCGCGCGGATCACGGCGACGGCGCTCGTGATCGACCTCGGCGTGCTGGCGTTCGGCGTGCTGATCGGCGTGAGCCGGCGCTACCGCGTGCGGGCCGCGCTGCAGCAGGAGGCGCTGCGGGACGCGGCCCGCGCGGCGGAGCAGGACGCGGCGCGGAACCGCCTGCTGGAGGACCGGGCGGCGGTCGCCCGGGACGTGCACGACGTGCTCGCGCACAGCCTGGGCGGCCTGGTGGTGCAGCTCGACGCGATCGAGGCGCTGCTCGAGCGCGGCCACGTCGACGAGGCGGCCGTGCGGGCCGCCGCCGCACGGACGCTCGCCGCGGAGGGGCTGACCGAGGCGCGGCGGGCGGTCGCGGCGCTGCGCGACCCCGACCGGGAGGTCGCGCCCGCGGTGCCCGACGAGGCGCTCGAGGACCTGCTCGCCGCGCACCGGTCGCTCGGCGGCGAGCTCGCCGTGACCGGTGAGCCGGCGCTGACCGGCGTCGACCAGCCGCACCGGCAGGCCCTCGTGCGCGCACTGCAGGAGGCGCTGACGAACGCGCGCCGGCACGCGTCCTCAGCGCCTGTGCGGGTGTCGGTGGAGCGGGATCCGCAGGCGCTCGTCCTCCGGGTCGAGAACGCGGTGGGGGCGTCGACCCGCTCCCCCGGCGGCGGCCACGGCCTCGCCGGGATGGCGGAGCGCTTCCGCTCCCTCGGCGACGGCTCCGTCGTGACCGCGGGCCGGCGCGGCGACGCGTTCGTCGTCGAGGCCCGCGCGGTGCTCGCGTGATCCGCGTGCTCGTCGCCGACGACCAGGCGATCGTCCGCGACGGCCTGGTCACGGTGCTCGACCTCAGCGACGAGGTCGAGGTGGTCGGGCAGGCCGCGGACGGCGCGGAGGCGGTGCGCCTCGTGGACGAGCTGCAGCCGGACGTCGTGCTGATGGACCTGCGCATGCCCGTGCTCGACGGGCCGGGCGCGACCGCCCGGATCCTCGGCGAACGGCCCGGCACCCGCGTGCTCGTGCTGACGACGTTCGCCGACGACGCCTCGATCGCGGGCGCGCTGCGGGCGGGCGCGATCGGCTACCTGACGAAGGACGCGGGGCGACGCGAGCTGCTCGCCGCGATCCGGGCCGCGGCCGAGGGGCAGGCGGTGTTCGACCCCGCGGTCGGCGCCCGGCTCGCCGCGGGGTTCGCGCCGGAGCCCGAGTCCGAGCCGGCCCGCACCGACCCGGCGGGCCTCCGCGCGCGCTTCCCGGTGCTGACCGCGCGGGAGGCGGAGGTGCTCGCCCTCGTGGCCGAGGGCCGCGCCAACCCGGAGATCGCCGCCGCGCTCTTCCTCAGCACCACGACCGTGAAGTCGTACGTGAACGCGATCCTCGCGAAGCTCGGCACGACGACGAGGGCGCAGGCGATCGCGCTCGTGCTCGGGGGCTGAGCGCGAGGGCGGTGGTCTCGACGAGCTCGACCCGCGGGGGCGGCTCGACCAGCGGGGGCGGCGCAGGGGCGGGCGCAGGAGGCGCGGAGGGCCCGTCCCTAGGCTCGGACGATGCAGTATCGCCAGCTCGGCTCCTCCGGCCTCCGCGTCTCCACGATCACCCTCGGCACGATGGGGTTCGGCGGCACCGGCTGGGCCTCCCCGATCGGCAACCTCGACGTCGACGGCGCCCGCCGGCAGGTCGACATGGCGCGCGACGCGGGCGTCAACCTGATCGACACGGCGGACGTCTACTCGGAGGGCCTCGCCGAGGAGATCCTCGGGAAGGCGCTCGGCAGCCGGCGCGACGACTTCCTCGTCGCGACGAAGGCGCGCGGCGGGATGGGCACGGGCCCGAACGACGCCGGCCTGTCGCGCCACCACATCATCGAGGCCGCCGAGGCGAGCCTCCGCCGCCTCGGCACCGATCACATCGACCTGTACCAGGTGCACGAGTGGGACGGCCAGACCCCGCTCGAGGAGACGCTGAAGGCGCTCGACGACCTGGTCCGCTCCGGCAAGGTGCGCTACATCGGCGCCTCGAACTACACGGGCTGGCAGCTGATGAAGGCGCTCTGGACGTCCGAGAAGCACGGCCTCGAGCGCTTCGTCAGCCAGCAGATCTACTACTCGCTGCAGGCGCGCGACGCCGAGAGCGAGCTGGTGCCGGTCTCGATCGACCAGGGCCTCGGGATCCTCGTCTGGAGCCCGCTCGCGGGCGGGCTGCTCTCCGGCAAGTACCGCCGCGGGCAGGACGCGCCCGAGGGCACGCGCCGCTTCGAGGGCTGGTCCGAGCCGCCCGTCCACGACGAGGACCGGCTGTACGACACGATCGACGCGCTGGTCGAGATCGGCGACGCGCACGGCGTCTCCGCCGCGCGGGTCGCGCTCGCCTACACGCTCGCGAAGCCCGCCGTCACCTCGCTGATCGTCGGGGCGCGCACGGAGGAGCAGCTGGCGGACAACCTGGCCGCGGCCGATCTGGAGCTGAGCGCGGACGAGCTCGCGCGCCTGGGCGCCGTGTCGCTCGAGCCGCTGCGCTACCCGCACTGGCACCAGGCGAACACCGCGACCGACCGGATGGGCGAGGCGACGCGCCACCTGATCGAGCCGCACCTCGGCTGACGCGCCCGCTCCCTCCCGAACGACGGTGTTCCGCCCGGAAGATCCGGTCAGGGCGGCGTTCCTCTGCGGCCTCCGGGCGGATCTCCGTCCTTTGGGAGAGATCCCGCGGGTTCAGCGGACGGTCCAGCCCCCGTCGATCACCATCGTGTGCCCGGTGATCAGGGACGCGGCCGGCGAGGCGAGGAAGGCGACCGCGCCCGACACCTCGGTCGGCGTCCCGATCCGGTGCAGGGCGGCGATCCGCTCGACGGTGTCGGCGCGGAAGGCGGGGTCGGCGAGCGCCGGCTCGGTGCCATCGGTCTCGACGAAGGTCGGCGCGACCGCGTTCACGCGGATGCCGAGCCCGCCCCACTCGACCGCGAGGCACTTCGTCAGGTGGATGACCGCGGCCTTGCTGGTGCAGTAGGACGCCTCCCCCGGCAGCGCCACGAGCCCCGCCTGCGAGGCCACGTTCACGATCGCGCCGCCGCCCGCGCCCCGCATGTGCTTCGCGGCGTGCTGCGAGAGGAAGAACGTGCTGCGGGTGTTCAGCGCCCAGACGGCGTCGAAGTGCTCCTCGGTCACGTCGAGGGCGTCCTCGACGATGCTGCCGCCCGCGTTGTTCACGAGCACGTCGAGCCGGCCGAGCTCGGCGATCGCGCGGTCGATCGCGGCCCTTGACTGCGCGAGGTCGGTGACGTCCATCTGCAGCGGGACCGCGCGGCGCCCGAGCGCCTCGACCTCCGCCACGACGCCGCTGTCCTGCGCGACGTCGCGGAGCCCGAGCGCGACGTCGGCGCCGGCCGCGGCGAGCTCGAGCGCGATCGCCCGCCCGATGCCGCGTGCCGCGCCGGTGACGACCGCAGCGGTCCCTTCGAGCGACGTGCTCGCGATCATTTCCGCCTCCGCCTCCGCATCCGCGACGCCCTCACCGCAGCCGCCAGTATCGGCCCGCCGTCGCAGCGCCGCGAATCGTCGCCCTCAGCGCCAATCGGCGCCGAGCGGAGGGCGCCGACTGGCGCTGCGGGCGCACGAACGACGAGCGATGCCGATTCCCCGGCGTCGTGTCCGAGGAGTCGGGGAGGGTGTCGTCGACGCCCGGCACGGCGATCGGGCAGGATCGCGGCCGCGCGGAACGGAGGAGTGCGTCATCACCGCCACGAGCGCCGGAACCCGCGGGCTCTCCACGAGCGCGGCGGTCGCGCTGTACGTCACCGCCGTCGTCGGGCCCGGGATCCTCACGCTGCCGGCGGCTGCCGCGCAGAAGGCCGGGCCGCTCTCGCTGATCGCCCTCGCCGCGCTGCTCGCCATCTCGGTGCCGGCCGCCTTCGCGTTCGTGCACATCCATCGCGCCACCTCGACCAGGGCGCCGACCGAGCAGGCGGGCATCCAGCAGTACGTGACCGCGGCTTTCGGCCGGAGGGCAGGACGGGTCGCGGCCGCCTGGTTCTACCTCGGCGTCCCGATCGGGGTCCCCGCCCTCGCCCTGATCGGGGGTGCGTACGTGAGCGCCGCGGTCGGCGGAGGCCGCGTCACGCAGCTCGCCGCGGCGTGGGCGATCGCCGGTGTCGCGATCCTCGCGAACGTCCGCACCGCCCGTTCCAGCGGGGCCCTCTCGCTGGTCCTCGCGGTCGCGCTCGTCGTCCTGATCCTCGGCGCCGCGGTCGTGTCGATCCCGTACTGGCGGCCGCAGCACCTGCAGGACTTCGCGCCGAACGGCGTCCTCGCCGTCGTCCCCGCCTCGTTGACCCTGATGTGGGTGCTCACCGGGTGGGAAGCGTCCACCAACTTCGTCGGCCTGGTCCGCGACCCGCACCGGCGGCTGCCGCGGGTGATCGGGATCACGCTCGTGGTCGTCGTCGTCCTCTACGCGGCCGTCGCGCTGCCGGAGATCCTGGTCCTCGGCCCCTTCGCCGGCGGCACCTCCGCGCCGGTCGCCGCCGTGCTGCACGCCGCGATCGGCGACCCCGCGGCGAGCGTCGCCGCGCTGCTCGCGGCGGTCCTCGCCCTGGCGAACTCCGTCGCCTACCTCGCCAGCCTCCGCGAGCTGGGCACCGGCTTCCTCCCGCCCCGGCGCAGCACCGGCACGGCGACCGGCCCGGTCCGGGCGCTGCTCGTCCCGGCCGCGATCACGGTCGGCGGCCTGCTGCTCGCATCGGTGACCGACCTCGACGTCAGCTGGTTCGTCGAGGTCTGCGCCGGCTCGCAGGTGCCGGTCTACGTCGCCGCGCTCGCCGCCGGGCTCGTCCTGCTCCGCCGTCGGTCTCGCGGCTGGTGGACCGCGCTCGTGGCGACGATCGCGGTCGCGCTGCTGCTGATCCCGGCCGGCCCCTTCCTCGTGGTTCCGCTCGTCATCGCGATCGGGGTGCTGGTCGTCGACGTGGCACGCCGGCGCTGAACCGAGGCCGGGCGCACGACGCGCCGCGGGCGAGGCACGAGCGCCTGTGACGAGGCTCGCATCCGCCGATGACGTGCTTATGCTTCTCCGGTTCCATCCCGGCGGCCGACGACGCCCGACCCGAGGACACCAGCGCCCTCCCGCAGCCGTCACCGACCGCTGCTCCGTTCAGGAAGCAGGTCGACGGTGTCCTCTCTCCAGCCCCGCTCGCACGCAGCGAGCCCCATCAGACGGTCGGTCGGCGTCGCCGTCGCGGCCGGCACGCTCGTCCTCGGCGTGATCGCGCCGGTGCAGACGGCGTCCGCGAAGCCCGCCCCGGCATCGCCCGACCTCGGCCCGAACGTGGTCGTCTTCACTCCCGACATGCCGGTGGCGGACATCCAGGCGAGGACCGACGCGATCTACGCGAAGCAGGCCGACGCCGAGATGGGCACGGACCGCTACGCACTGCTCTTCGAGCCCGGCACGTACGGCTCTGCCTCGACCCCGCTCGACGTCAAGGTCGGCTACTACACGGAGGTCGACGGCCTCGGTCAGGACCCGGGCGACGTCACGATCAACGGCGGGGTGACCGCGATCGGCAGGAACGGCAGCGGCTCGCTCGACACCTTCTGGCGCTCGGTCTCGAACCTCACGATCCACGTCGTCGCGACAGCGGGTGACGAGTGCCACACGCAGGACGAGATGTGGGCCGTGTCGCAGGCCGCGCCGATGCGCCGGGTGGACGTGAAGGACCACACGAGCTTCATGCCGTACTGCGAGAGCCCGAACTATGCGAGCGGTGGCTTCGTCGCCGACTCGAAGCTGGAGGGCGGCGCCCTGAACGGGTCGCAGCAGCAGTTCTACGTGCGCAATAGCGACCTCGGTGCCGGCTGGTCGAACGCCGTCTGGAACCAGGTGTTCTCCGGCACCGTCGGCGCCCCGGCGCAGTCGTTCCCGACCCCGCCCTACACGACCCTCGCGAGGACGCCGGTGTCGAAGGAGAAGCCCTACCTGTACGTCGACGCGGAGGGCGCCTACCGCGTCTTCGTGCCGAGCGCGCAGCGCGACTCGTCCGGCACGACGTGGGCGCACGGGCACACGGCGGGGCGCTCGCTGCCGCTCGGCGACTTCTTCGTCGCGCACCCCTCCGACTCCATCGCGAAGATCAACTCCGCGTTGGCGCAGGGCCGGAACCTGCTGCTCACCCCCGGCGTCTACGACGTCGCGAAGAGCATCGCGGTGAAGCGCGCGAACACCGTCGTCCTGGGTCTCGGCCTCGCGACCCTGACGGCGCAGCGGGGCGCGGTCCCGATGACCGTGGCCGACGTGCAGGGCGTCGACATCGCCGGCGTCATGTTCGACGCCGGCACCGTGAACTCCCCCGCGCTGCTGCAGGTCGGGAGCACCCACCCGAAGGGCGGGAAGCACGCGGGCACCGCGGCCGACCCGACCGCGCTGCAGGACGTCTTCTTCCGCATCGGCGGACCGCACGTCGGCAAGGCGACGACCAGCCTCGTCGTGAACAGCGACCACGTGCTGCTCGACGACATCTGGGCCTGGCGCGCCGACCACGGCGTGGCCGGCTCCGTCGGCTGGACGGTGAACACCGCAGCCACCGGCGTCGTGGTGAACGGCGACGACGTCACCGCCACCGGCCTGTTCGTGGAGCACTACCAGCGGTACAACGTGATCTGGAACGGCGAGCGCGGCCGCACCGTCTTCTTCCAGAACGAGCTGCCGTACGACGCCCCGGACCAGGCGGCGTGGCGGCACGGCGACGTGAACGGGTACGCGGCCTACAAGGTGGCGGACTCGGTGCGGACCCACGAGGCGTGGGGGCTGGGCAGCTACATCTACACGAACGTGAACCCGTCGCTGCACGCGACGCAGTCGTTCGAGGTGCCGAATCGCCCCGCCGTCGTGATGCACGACCTGACCACGGTCTCGCTGAACAAGGCCGGCACGATCGACCACATCATCGACGGGCAGGGCTCCGCGGCCATCGGCGGTGTCAACGACGGGCAGCCGCAGACGATCACCCGCTACTCGAACGGCGTCGCCCAGCAGTAGCCGGAGCCGGGACGGCCTGCGGCTCCGCCGTCAGCAGCGGAGCCGCAGGCCGTCCCGCCCCGTAGCGTGGGTCGCATGACCGGTGCGGCGACGACCGCGCCCAGCGGGCTGAACCGGCCGCTCGCGATCCTGGTCGCCGGGGCCTTCTTCATGGAGAACCTCGACGGCACGATCCTCCAGACCGCGGTCCCGGCGATCGGCCGGGAGTTCGGGCTGCGCGCCGTCGACGTGAACAGCGCGATCACGGCCTACCTGCTGGCCGTCGCGATCAGCGTGCCGCTCGGCGGCTGGCTCGCCGACCGGCTCGGCGTGCGCACCGTGTTCCAGGGCGCGGTCGCGCTGTTCACCGTGGCCTCGCTCGCGTGCGCGTTCAGCACCGGCCTCGTGATGCTCTGCGCGCTGCGGGTGCTGCAGGGCGTCGCCGGCGCGCTGATGGTGCCGGTCGGGCGCCTCGCCGTCCTCCGCGTCACCCGGACCACCGATCTGCTCGCCGCCGTCGCCTACCTCACCTGGCCCGGGCTGCTCGCCCCCGTCGTCGCCCCGGCCCTGGGAGGGGTGCTCACCGACACGGTCGGCTGGCGCTGGATCTTCCTCGTCAACGTGCCCGTGGGCCTGGTGCTGCTGCTCGCGGGGCTGCGTCTGGTGCCGCGCGGCGGCGTCCGCGACCGGCGCGGCCTCGACCTCGTCGGCTTCGCACTGCTCGGCGTCGGCCTCACCGCCCTGCTGCTGGCGCTCGAAGCGCTCGGCGGCGCGACGGCGGAGGTCCCGGCGGTCGTCGCGCTCGCCCTCGTCGCGGTCGCGGCGCTCGCCGGCGCCGTCATCCGGATGCGCCGTGCCACGCATCCGCTGCTCTCGCTGCAGGCGCTCGCCATCCCCACCTTCCGCGCCAGCAACCTCGGCGGTGGGGTCTACCGCCTCGTGATCTCCGCGCTGCCCTTCCTGTACACGCTGCTGTTCCAGGTCGGCTTCGGCTGGTCCGCCTCGCTCGCCGGCGTGCTGGTCGTCGCCGTGTTCGTCGGCAACATCGGCATCAAGCCGTTCACCTCCCCGATCATCCGGCGCTTCGGGTTCAAGGCGACGATCATCGGCTGCAGCGTCGCCGGCGCCCTGCTCGCCGCAGCGTTCGCGCTCGCCGACCGGTCCACGCCCCTGCCCGTGCTCGCCGTCGCGCTCGTCGTCGCCGGCGCCTTCCGCTCGATCGGGTTCACGGCGTACAACTCGATCCAGTTCGGCGACGTGCCGCCGCAGCTGACCTCCGGCGCGAACACCTTCGCGGCCACGACCCAGCAGATCGCGATCGGCTTCGGCGTCGCGTTCGCCGCCCTGGCCGTGCGGTGCACGACGGGGCTGGCCGCAGCGCTGGATCCCGGGGCGGCCTCGCTCGGGTACCGGTGGGCGTTCCTCGTCGTCGCGCTCCTGCTCGTCGTCCCGGTGGTCGAGACGGCGATGCTGCCCCGGCACGCGGGCGCGGCGGTCGCCGGGCGCTGACCCCTTCGCCCGGCAATCGTCGCCCTGAGCGCCAGTCCGCGCCGAGCGCTCGGCGCCAGCTGCACCTCAGGGCGACGATTCGGGGGCGCGCAGGAGCGCGGCGACTGCGCGGCGCTCGTCGGCGGTGAGGAACGCGGCCTCGAGGGCGGCGGCGTCGAGCCAAGCCAGCTCGTCGGGCGTGAAGCCGAGGCGGTCGGTCAGGACCGCGCGCTCGGCGGAGAGCGGCGAGCCGGTCTGCACCGGGTTGTCGTCGCCCAGCACGAGCCGCAGGCCCGCGTCGAGGAAGGCGCGCGCGGGGTGGTCGGCGACGTCCGCGATCGCGCCCGTCCACACGTTCGAGGTCGGGCAGATCTCGATCACGACGCCCTCGTCGGCCGCGCGGCGGAGCGCCTCCGCATCCTCCGCGAGGTGCGCGCCGTGCCCGATCCGGCGCACGCCGAGGTGCCGGACGGCGTCGGCGACCGCCTCCGGACCCGCCGCCTCCGCCGCGTGGCAGGTGAGCCCGAGCCCGGCGGCCGGCGCGATGCTGAAGGCGCCGGCGAAGGGCTCGTGCGCGGGCCAGCGCGACTCATCGCCGGCCAGGTCGAAGCCGGTGACGCCGCTGCCCGACGCCCGCGCCGGGGTCCGCGCCGCCGCCTCGTTCGCGTCGGCGTCGAGGTGGCGGAGCGCCGCGACGACGATCCCGGCGGGCACGCCGGTCGCCTCGCTGCCCTCCCGCACGCCGTCGGCGGCGGCGCGGACGACGGTGTCGAGGTCGTGCTCCGCCGTCACGTGGGTCGTCGGGCCGAATCGCAGCTCGAGGTGCGCCTGGCCGTCCGCCGCCGCGTCGAGCACGGCCTCGTAGGCGATCCGCCGCAGCGCCTCCGGGTCGCGGAACAGCGGGTAGCTGGCCGCGACGCGGACCAGGTAGGCGGTCAGGTCGGCGGGCTCGTCCAGCGTCAGCGCCGCCGACCAGCCCTGCGGCGGCGTGGGCAGCCCGGCCGCCCGCGCCAGCTCGGCCGCGGTGGCCGGCCGCACGCGCCCCTCCAGGTGCGAGTGGAGGTTCAGGCCGGCGGTCACAGCTCCAGCGCCACCGCGGTCTCGAGCGCCGCCTCGATGCTCGCCGCCCAGCCCGCCTGCAGCGCGTCCTTCGTGCCGGAGTAGAGGCTGGCCCCGTCGACGAGGTTGCTCGAGCAGGCGCAGATCATGCCCGCCCGCACGCCGCGCAGCCGGGCGACGACGTAGAGGGCGCTCGACTCCATCTCGATGTTGAGGATGCCCTCGCGCCGCAGCCGCTCGATCCACTCCGGGCCCTCGGCGTAGAAGGCGTCGTCGCTCGCGTTCAGCCCGTTGACCGCGCGGACGCCCTCCCGCTCCGCGATGCGGGCCGCCTGCCGCTCCAGCTCCATCGTGATCGGCAGGTCCGGCACCGCCGGGTAGCCGGGGTGCACGTACGCGGCCGTGGTGCCGTCGTTGCGCAGGGTCCCCTCGCTGACGAGCAGGTCGCCGGGCGCGATCCCGGGCTGCACGGCGGCGCTGCTGCCGATGCGGATCAGGCTCGTGACGCCGACCCGGATCAGCTCCTCCGCCGCGATCGCGGTGGACGGGCAGCTCATGCCGGTCGAGGTCGCCGTGATGCGCCGGCCCTTGTAGAGGCCGGTCATCGTGCGGTGCTCGCGCCGGTGCGCGACCTCCTGCACGTCGGTGAGGAACTCCGCGACCAGCGGCACCCGGAACGGATCCCCGGGCAGCAGCGCGACCGTGCTCACCTCGCCCGGCGCGACACCGATGTGGTACTGCCGCTCCCCCAGCCCGACCGCGCTCTTGTCCACCGTGCTCATGCCGCTCCCCCTGCTCGTCGAGTCCGCCGAGCAGGCTAGGGAGCCCGTGTTCCGATCCTGTTTCGGGTCCGGTCAGGCGTTCGCGTCGCGACGCGGACGAGGTGGCGTCAGCGCTGGCGGCTGGCGGCCACCTTCCCGGACGGGCTCTGCGTGATGCGGCCGCCCTCGAACTTCTGGATCGTGGTGCCGCCGGAGGTGATCGCGTCGCCGCGGGGCCAGCCGAGCACGCCCTTCGTGCCGCCCTTCTTCAGCCAGCGGGTCAGGATCGGGCCGGTCATCATCGCGGTGCCCGAGCGCGACGAGTAGACCCGCCCGTGCTGCAGCACCGCGAACGTGCCGCCGGTGCCGGTGCGGTCGTTGCCGCTCTGCAGCAGCCAGCCGAGCTGGCCGTCGGGGCCGCCGCGCTGCTCGTAGCGGGTGCGGACCTTGCCGGAGGCGAGCGCGTGCGCGCCGCCCTTCGGGCTCCAGTGCACGACGCCACGGCTGAACCGCTGCCACCAGCCGCTGCCGTTCGCCGTGCTGGAGTGCGCGACCGTGGTCGGCCAGCCGAGCGCGCCCGTCACGCCGCCGTGGAAGCGCCAGTTCTTCGCGAGCTCGCCCGTGACGGAGCGGGTGCTGCTGCCGCGGGTGACTACGGAGCCGCTCGTGAAGTCCTGCACGACCCCCTTCTTGCCCCAGGCCGAGACCGTCCGGGCGTCGCCGGTCGGCCAGCCAAGGCTGCCCTTCTCGGCGCCCCGGCGGATCCACATGTCGAGGGAGGCGCCGTCGACGACCCAGGTGCCCTTCGAGCCGGACATGATCCGGCCGTGCTCGAAGCGCTGCTGCAGGTTCGAGCCGACCTTCTCCACGTCCGCGATCGGGTAGCCGAGGCGCCCGAGCTCGTACTTGGTGGCGATGTACTTCTTGTAGATCGGCTGCGTCACCGTCGCGGTGCGGCCTCCGGAGACGTAGACGGTGCCGCCCTGGAAGCCCTGCGCGGTGCCGGCGTGCGACCCGGTGCGGGTCTTCATCGCCTTCCGCGGCCAGCCGAGCGAGCCGGTCGGTCCGCCCTTCGCCAGGTACTCGGTGAGCGTCGGGCCGCTGACCCGGAAGGTGCCGGCCGACGAGCTGTAGACGGTGCCCTGCTCGAAGCGCTGCGAGGTGCCGCCCTTGACGCTGGTCGCGGCCGAGATCGGGCTGCCGAGCGAGCCCTTCTGGTCCTTCCACACCGCGCCGATCGCGCCGGAGACCGTGTAGGTCGTCTTCCCGCCGAACCAGGTCGTGAAGTAGAGGTAGAAGTTGCGGTTGCCGTAGGCCGAGCACGAGTCGCCGCCGCCCCAGCCGGCCGCGAGCGCCGCCGCGTTCGGCGTGTAGGGCGTGTAGTAGTACAGCGCCGCGGTCGCCTTGTTGCGGATCGTCAGGGTCTTCGCGCCGCAGACGACGTTCGGGTTGTAGAGGATGCCGACCGGCTTGCCGACGGGGAACCAGTTGAAGGCGGTCCAGCCGGGCCCGGTCGTGCCGGGCGGGGTCGTGTAGCGGACGAGCCAGTAGGCGACGCCGTACAGCTGGTTGAACAGGCCGTACTTCGCCGGGTCGCACTCGGCGGTGTCCGGGCAGCCGAGGCCGGTCGCCTTGCGGTAGATCAGGGAGACGGTCTCGCCGGAGTAGGGCTTGCGGCCCGTCACCAGGGTCTGCTCCTTCTGCAGCATCACGAGGATGACCTTCGGGTTCACGTTGCAGGCGCGCCCGACCGCGGCGATCACCTGCGCCGCCGTCTGGCCCTTCCTGGCCGGCAGCGCCTTGCACATGAGGTTCGCGCCGAGCGCCGGCTGGTCCACCTTCACGCTCTTCAGGCAGGTGGCGCCGGTGGTGCAGCTCGGCTGCTTGCCGTTCAGGAACGTCTGGATCTCGGACGCCGTCATGGTGTCGCCGTCGAACATCACCGAGTCCGAGATGATGTTCTCCGGGTCGAAGCCGGACAGCACGCCGGCCTCCGCCCGCGACGAGTTGATCGTCGTCAGCCCCACACCGGCGGCGACGAGCGCGAGCCCCGCGGCGACCGCCACGAGCCCGCGCAGCCCTCGGCGGCGCCCCCGGCGCGGCTCCCGAGCGCGCGCACGGACCATCGATTCGTTCTCCCCCATGCTTCGACGGTATGGAGGCGCTGCGGATGCGCCAGGGCATCCGCGGCGTGTTCCCGCCGCCTGCCCCCGTCCGGAGGGCAAGCGGCAGGGCCCGCCCGGCGTGTCGCGGAGGCTCCGGCCGGCGCGGCTCGCCTCAGGCGTCCCCGTGCCGCTGCAGCGTCAGGTGGACGCGGTGCGTCGTGATCACGGTCGCGAGCCAGCCCGCGCCGGCCGCCCAGCCGGTCAGCACGTCGGTGAACCAGTGCGCGCCGAGCAGCACCCGGCTGAGCCCCACCGCGCCGGCGACGCCGACCGCGGCGGTGCCGGTCGCCGCCTGGGCCGGGTCCGACCGCTGCTCGAGCATCAGCAGGTACGCGAGCACGCCGGTCACCACGGTCGCGTTCAGGGTGTGCCCGCTCGGGAACGACGGGGAGTGCTCGAAGGGCGGGATCGCGTCCTTCCGGTCCGGCCGGTGCCGGTCCACCACGGACTTGCCGCCGACCGTCATGAGCAGCGAGCCGACCCCGGCGACCGCCACCGTGCCGAGCGGCAGCCAGTCCTTGGCGCGGAGGCTGAGCGCTCCGCCCGCGGCGAGCGCGGCGATCGGGAGCGCGACCGGGCCGAAGCCGCGCGCGAGCCCGGCGGCCGCGGCGTTCATCGCAGGGCTCCGCAGCCGGATCGCGGCTCGCAGCACCGGCCGGTCGAGCCGCGAGATGCCGTCCCGGTCGGCGACGGCGTCGTAGAGGAAGGTCGTCGCCCAGACGCCCGCCACGGCGACCGCGCCGCCGACGGCGAGCGTGGCGGCGATCGCGGTTCGCCCGCTGCGGCGCTGCGCGAGGCGGCGCTGCTGATCGATGAGGCGGCGTCCGGCGCGGGACCGCCAGGCCGTGACGTCGCGGGGCCCGATCGAAGTGCTCATCGGGGCCAGTCAAGCCGCCTCAGCCTGGACGGCGGCGTCGCGCGGGCGCGCCGTCGGCGCCTCGGCGTAGCCTCCCGACCGTCGATCAGGGGGTCCGGGATGCAGCAGGGCACGACGCGGCGCGCGTTCCTCGCCGGCGGCGCGGGTGCGGGGCTGGCCGGGCTGCTCGCCGGCTGCACCGCCCCCGCCCCCGCCCCCGCTCCCGCTGTGCCGACGCCGACCGCGACGCCGGTCGCCGCCTCGTCCACGAGCGCCGCGGCGGCGGGTCCCCGCACCTGGAGCGAGCTGGCCGACGCGACGAGGGGTGCGCTGCTGCGCCCCGGGTCGGCCGGGTGGGACGCGGCGCGGGTGCTGCGGAACCCGCGCTACGACGGCGCCTACCCGCGCGCGATCCTCCGGGTGACCGGGCCGGACGACGTCGCGCAGGGGCTCGCCTTCGCGCGCCGGTCCCGCACCCCCGTGGCGCTGCGATCCGGCGGGCACTCGTACACCGGCTGGTCCGCGGGCGGCGCGCCGGGAAGCGACGTGCCGCGGTCGCTCGTGATCAGCACCGCCGCGCTCGACGGGGTCGAGCTCGCGGCCGACGGCGGCTCGGTGACCGTCGGGCCCGGCGCCCACCTGCTCGACGTCTACGACCGGCTCGCGGCGGCGGGCCGCGCGATCGGGGCCGGGTCCTGCGCCACGGTCGGCATCGGCGGGCTCACACTCGGCGGCGGTGTCGGCGTGCTGTCGCGCTCCTTCGGTCTGACCTGCGACCAGCTGACCGGCGCGACGGTCGTCACGGCGGACGGGCGGGCGCACGACGTCTCGGCGGAGCGTGAGCCGGACCTGTTCTGGGCCTGCCGCGGCGGCGGTGGCGGGACGCTCGGCGTCGTCACCTCCCTGACCTTCCGCACGAGGCCCGCTCCCGACGTCGTCATGTTCTTCCTCGCCTTCCCCTGGTCGGCGGCCGCCCGCGTCGTCGACGCCTGGCAGCGGTGGGCGCCCGCCGCCGACCCGCGGCTGTGGTCGACGCTGAAGCTGCTCGGCGGGACGCGGCACCCGTCCGGCCCCGCGGTCACGCTGTCCGGCACGTGGACCGGGCCGCAGCGGGGCGCCGACGCCTCCGTCGACGGCTTCGTGCGCGCGACCGGCACGACCCCGCTGACGCACACCGCCCGGGCGACGGAGTACGGCGACGCGATGCGCCGGTACGCGGGCGACGGCGCCCGCGTCTCCCAGTCCGCGACGTCGTCGATCGGCTCCCGTCGGCTGGCGCCGGCGGAGATCCGGGCCCTCGTCGGCGCGATCGAGCGGATCGCGGACACCTCCGGGATGACGGAGGGCGGGGTCTCCCTCGACGCGCTCGGCGGCGCGGTCGCGGACCTCCGCCCCGGCGACACCGCCTTCCCCTGGCGGAACGCGCTCTGGACCGCGCAGTACACGGCGGCCTTCGCCGACGGCGCGGACCCGGCGCCCTACGACGCGGCGGTCCGCCGCCTCCGCAGCACCATGCGCCCCGCCTGGGGCGACGCCGCCTACGCGAACTACTGCGACGCCGCGATCACCGATCCGGCCGCCTACTTCGGCGCCAACACCCCGCGGCTCCGCGGCATCGCACGCGCCGCGGACCCGCAGGGCCTGTTCGCGCAGCCGCACTGGATCTGACCGGCCCGCGAGGGCAGGCATGCTGGGCGCGTGGTCGCCTCCGTCGCCGTGCTCTCCGACGTGCACGGCATGCTCGTCGCCCTCGACCGGGTGCTCGCGGAGCCCGCGGTCGCGGCCGCCGAGCGCATCGTGGTGACGGGCGACCACACGTGGGGGCCGCAGCCGACCGAGGTGCTCGACCGCCTGGTCGGGCTCGGCGACCAGGCGGTGCTCGTGCGCGGGAACGCGGACCGCGAGCTGCTGCAGATGTCGCGCGGCCACGACGTCGGGCTCGGCGACGACCCGGTGTCGGTGTGGGGCGCGGGGCGGCTGACGCCGGACCACCAGGCGCTGCTGGAGCGGATGCCGGAGTCCGTCGTGCTCGACGTCGCCGGCTTCGGCCCCGTCTTCTTCTCGCACGCGACCCCGCGGGACGACGCGGAGGTCGTGCTGGTCGACTCGCGCATCGAGCGGTGGCGGGCGGTGCACGAGGGCCTCCCCGACGCGGTGCGCACCGTCGTCGCGGGGCACACGCACATGCCCTTCGTCCGGCTGGCCGCGGGGCGGCTGGTCGTGAACCCGGGGAGCGTCGGGCTCCCCTACGGGCGCGCGGGCGCGCACTGGGCGCTGCTGCACGACGGGCTCGTCACCATCGGCCGCACCCTGCTCGACCCCGACGAGCTGATCGAGCGCACGGCGGCGGCGTCCTCCATGCCGGGCGTGCGCGCATGGCTGGAGGACACGGTCCGCCGCCCGCCGGGCGACGTCGAGGTCCTCGCCGAGTTCGGCCCCCGCGACGGTAGCGCCTGACCCGCGGAGGGCGGCGGAGGGCCGGTCAGAAGCCGACGGCCTGCTGCAGCTCGCGCAGGTAGCCGGCGAAGCCGGCGTCGGTGCGGCCGTCGAGCCGGCCGGAGGTGACGACCGGCGCCCGGTCGGTGCTCGCGGTCGGCAGGCCGAGCGCCCGGACCGCGCCGACGAGCGCCACGTCCTCGTCGTGCGCGACGTCGGGGAAGCCGCCCGCCGCGAGGTAGGCGTCGCCCCGGACCCCGAGGTTCGCGCCGTGCACGTACGGGTGCGGCTCCACCGGCGGGTTCCGGCGCCGCCAGGCGCGAGCGAGGGCAGGACTGGTCGCGGGGTCGAGCCGCACCGCCCCGCGCAGCAGCGCGACGCCCGCAGCGGCGAAGCGGAGGTGGACGTCGAGCCATGCGGGAGGCACGGCGCAGTCGGCGTCCGTGTTCGCGACCCACACCGACTCGGCCGGCTCCCCCGCGGCGGCGAGCCCCGCCCGGACCGCGACGTCCCGGGCACCGCCGACCCGGCCGGCCTCGGAGGGCACCACCAGCACACCGTGCGACCTCGCGACCTCCGCGGTGCGGTCGGTGCAGGCGTCGGGCGCGACCACGACGACGACCGGCACCGCCCGGGCGACGGCCGCGATCGAGCGCAGCGCCGCCGGCAGCCGCTGCTCCTCGTCCCTCGCCGGCACCGCGACCACGACCGCGCGGATCACCGGAGGCCCGTCGCCCGCGCCACGCTGGTCGCGGGGTCGACCTGCAGCACCTCGAGCAGGAAGTCCTCCTCCTCGTGCCGCACGGTCCGGGTCCCGCCGAACCGGTCCCGGACGACCGCGTGGACGGCGTCGCCGCCGCGGTCGAGCCCGAGCACCCAGGGGCGCCAGTGGCAGAGCACGAGCACGCCGCCGGGCCGCAGCTGCGCACGGCAGCGCTCGGCGACCCGCGCGAGCAGGTCACCGGCGAGGTAGAAGCCGGTCTCCGACAGGACGATCGCGTCGAAGGGCGCCCAGTCGTCCGGCCACTCGTCGGGCAGCCGGCGCTGCTCGACGCGCACGTGCGGCGCCTCCCTCAGCCGCTCGCGGGCCTGCCGCACGGCGCTGTCCGCCACGTCGACGGCGACGACCTCGTCCGCGCGCTCCGCGAGCGCGCGGGTGCCGAGCCCGGTCGAGCAGCCGATCTCGAGCACGCGGCCGAGCCGCTCCGTCGGCAGCGCTGCGGCCAGCACCGCCCGCTTCCGGCGCTCGTACCAGCGGTCCGCGAAGCCCCACGGGTCGTCCGTCGCCGCGTACATGGCCCCGAAGTCGACCGGTCGCGCCGGCCCGGTCGGTAGCAGCACCTCGGCGCCGACGAGGAAGTGCGCGAGGACGTCCGGCCGCAGCAGCGCCTCGTCCCCCGCTTTCGGGCCGAGCGCCTCGGTCTGCGTGACGTGGACGCGCATCGCCGCCGCCTTCGCGGCCGCGGCGGCGGGCGCGAGGTCGAGCCGCGCGGCCGGCCACGCGGCCGTGGTCGGGTCGCCGTGGTGCCATGCCCAGATCGGCGCCTGCAGGTGCACCCCGCCGACCCGCTCGGACGCGGTCGTCACCGCGCGCGCCGCGGCCGCGTGGTCGGGGTGCCCGTCCGCCGACCAGGTGCTGACGATCGCGGCGCCGGGCGCCGCCACGCGCTCGACCGCCGCGGCGATCGCGTCCTCGCAGTCGGTCAGCCCGCCGTCCGGCAGCCGGAGCAGGTGCAGCCGCGCATCCGGCGCGAGCACGGCGAGCGCCTCGGCGACCTCCCGCTCCCGCGCCGCCGCGAGCGCCTGCGGCGTCCACGTGGTGGAGCGCGGGTGCGACGCCTCGCCGCTCGACGCGACGACGACGTCGACGGGGACGCCGCGCGACGCGGCCGTGGCGATGAGGCCGCCCGCCATCAGGGTCTCGTCGTCCGGGTGCGCCGCGACGACGACGAGCGCAGCGAGCGGGCCGAGGTCGAGGGGCGGCAGCCCGGCGCGGAAGGTGCGCCAGGCCGCCTCGGGCGTGCCGGGCAGCGCGGCGTCGAAGGTCACGCCCACCCGCCCTGCTCGCGCACCGCGGCGCCCTGTCGCGCCTCGTCGCGCTCGGCGTGGTGCTGCCGGAGGTAGACGGTCAGGTCGGCGACGCGGCGCGCGTGGGTCTCGTCGAAGGCGAGCGGCGCGGGCCCGAGCGCGTGGCCGACGACGAGGAGCACCTGCTCCGCGGCGTCGGCGACGACGCCGCGCACGCGCTCCGCGAGCAGGGCGCCGCGCGCGCCCTCCGCCTCCCCCGCGTCGATCCGCGCCGCGGCGTCGGCGAGCACGCTGCGCGCCTGCCAGAGCAGTCGGTCGGCGCGACCGATCGCGACGAGCGCCAGCTGGTCCGGCTCCCGTCGCTGCGCGAGCAGCGCGTCGGCCAGGGCGACGGCGCCGCCGAACCAGCAGGCCGCGACCCCGATCCCGCCCCAGGCGAAGCCCGGGCGGCGCAGGTACCAGCCCGCCTCGCCCACCGGCGTCGCGGGCGCGGCGTCGAGCACCAGGTCGCCGCTGTCGACCGCGGCCAGGCCCCGCGCGATCCACGTGCCGGGCACCGCCGTCGCGCGGGGGTCGCGGAGGTCGACGTCGAACAGCCGGCGGTCGCCGTCCTGCTCCGCGGTCACCAGTGCGCGGTCCAGCCGGCCCGCTAGCGAGCACCAGGGCTTCGTGCCCGTCAGCGCGCCGCCTCCGGCGCGCACCGGAGCGAGGCCGGGTCGCTCTGCGGCATAGACCCCGTAGACGCCCGCGCCGGGGGCGAGGCCCGCCTGGCCGAGGATCGCGAGGGCGTCGAGGTGCGGCTCCACGACCCGTGCCGTCGTCAGGTCGGCCGCCGCGATCGTCGCGAGCAGCGACAGGTACGCGGCGCTGGTCCCCGCGCCCGGCGCCGGGCCGTCCAGCGACCGCGCGAGCGCGATCGAGCCGTCGACGTCGCCGGCGACCGCGATCGCCGCGCTGGCGGCAGCCTCGAGCGGCGCCGGATCGACCCCGCCGAGCCGGACGACGAGCGTGGCGGTCACCCCCGCAGGCTAGGTGCGGGGCGTCGGGGACCGGCAATCCGGGTCGGGCCCCTTGACGCGGGCGCTCCCGCCGGACAGGGCCGGCGGTCAGTGCCGGTCGTGCGCGGCGGCGCGACCCTCGCGGAGCAGGACCGCGCCCACGACGACGAGGACCGCGGGTCGGACGCCGACGACGACGGCCTGGAACACCGGGTAGGCGGCCGGCAGCACCGAGAGCCCGAGCGCGAACGCGTCGACGACGGCGAGCGCGGCGAACGACCAGCCGACGACGCGGCGGAGCACGCCGCCGTGCAGCAGCGACCCGGCGACGACCGCGCCCGCGAGGACGGCGAGCAGCTGCATCGCGGGCAGCAGCAGGCTGGTCGCGCCCGGATCGGCGAAGCCGAGCGCGGACACGACCACCAGCAGCAGCGGTGGGACCCCGGTCAGGACGACCGCCGTGCGGGCCCCCGTGGACATGCCGGCGAGTCCCGGCTCGCGGCCGAGCCCCGCGGCGAGCACGATCGATGCGGCGAGCACGACGAGCGCACCGAGCGGCAGGGCGAGGAGCGCCCAGACGACCGCCCCACCGGACGCGGCGGCCAGCCCGGCGAGGGCGAGCCCGCCGGCGACCAGCAGCGCACCGCCGACGACCACGCCGGCGCCGCCGACGACCAGGGTCCTCCGCGGACGGCGGAGGACGGGAGGAGCCGCGACGGGCTCGTGCACGGTCATGGCGCGACCGTAGCGGCGGGCGGGCCACGGCGCTCCCCCGGGATCAGGGGCGCCGCATCACGATCCGCCACTGATCAGCCGACGGTCTCGAGCATCGCGATGAGGCGCGCGCCGTGCTCCGCGCGGGCGGTCAGCGTCGTCTCGTGGAGGTCCGGCGGCAGCGGCACGGTCGCCACCGAGAGCCGGCCGCAGTCGGCGCCGCGCCCGCGCTGCCGCCAGGTGCGCGCCTCCGCACCCCGGCCCACCGTGCCGTGGAGCGTCCACGTCCAGGCCGCGGGCGTCGCGCAGAACAGGAGCACGGTGGCGCTGCGCTGGCGGTGGAACGCGTCCATGTCCGGCACCGTCAGCGACGCGTTGCCGCTGCCGGTCACGTCGTTCTCGCTGAGGCGCGTCGCGTCGCGCAGCACGGGGATCTCGGCGATCGCGGTGACCGTGATCAGCGCGTCCTCACCCTCGGTCGCCCCGTGGATCGCGCGCCGCAGCCGCTCGACCTGCGCGGGGGTGCCGTGCAGCGGGATCGTCCGCCCGACTACCACGGGGCGCTCCGGCAGCGCGCGGTCGGCGCGGGCGCCGTCCTGCTGCATGACGGCGATGCCGGCCGCGACGAGGACGACGACCGCCGCCCCGGCGGCCGTCAGCAGGACGCGGCGACGACCGGTGCGAGGCGGCGGTGACGGCCGCGGCTCCACGTCCGCGGCGGGGCCCGGCAAAGCCACGGCGGGAGCGCCCTTCCGTGCCGCGGCGTACGCCGAGCGCGCCAGCGCGTCCTCCTCCGCGGCTGCGGCGGCGAGCCGGCGGTGCTCGGCCGCGCCCTCCGGCGTCGCGCCGGGCGCGTACAGCCGGCGGCGGGTTGCGTCCTCCCGCGCCCACACCGTCCCGGCGTCCCGGTCGTCGGAGCGCCGAGTCTCGAGGACGTGGTCGAGCGCGGCCTCCGGCCGCTCCCGCCCCTCGTAGGCGGCGGCGAAGCGCTCGAGCAGGCCCTCGTCGTCGGCCGCGCCCGCTGGTCCGGCCTCCGCGCCGCTCACCCCGTCATCCTGCCGCGGATCTCGGATCCGCCGGTCACGCACGACGCGCCGCCCCGGAGGAGTCCGGGGCGGCGCGTCGTGGCGGATCCGCGGATCCGCGGGCTACTTGTTCGCGGGCTCCGGGGCCGGGTTCGCGTAGGTGGGGGCGTCGAGGCCCTTCGCGCCCTTGATCTCGGGCTTCTCGGCCGGCTTGCCCGCCGGCGCCTCCGGGGAGCCCTTCGGGCGCGACGCGTACGTCTCGAAGGCGACGCGCGGGTACTCGCGGGCGAGCACCTGCACCATGTCGCGGCCGAGCACGAAGTTCATGCCCCAGTTGCCGATCACGCGCACCTTGCGCTCCCACGTCGGGATCGCGAGGCCGTGGTAGCCGCGGTGCATGACCCAGGCCGGGAAGCCCTTGACCGCGACCTTGCCGCTCTGGAACGCGCCGACGTAGAGCCCGAGGCCCGCGACCGCGCCGAGGCTGTCGTGCTTGTAGTCCGTCAGGCCCTCGCCGCGGAGGCTCGCCACGATGTTCTTCGCGAGCTGCTTGCCCTGGCGGACTGCGTGCTGCGCGTTCGGCACGCAGAAGCCGCCGACGCCCTTGCCCGTGAGGTCCGGCACGGCGGAGACGTCGCCCGCGCCCCAGGCGTCCGGCACGACCTCGCCCTCGGCGGTCACGACGCGGAGGTCCGCCTTGACGCGCAGGCGCCCGCGCTCCTCCGTCGGCAGGTCGGTGTTCTTCAGCATCGGCGTGGCCATCACGCCCGCGGTCCAGACGATGACGTCGGACTCGAACGACTCGCCCGTCGACAGCTCGCAGACGCCGCCGACCGCGCTCTTCAGCTGCGTGTCGAGGTGCACGAGCGCGCCGCGCTCCGCGTAGTTCTTCAGCACCCACTTGCTCGTCTCGAGCGAGACCTCCGGCATGATCCGGCCCATCGCCTCGATCAGGTGGAAGTGCGTGTCGTCGAAGGTGAGCTGCGGGTAGCGGGCCAGCAGCGCCGACGCGAGGGAGCGCATCTCCCCGAACACCTCGATGCCGGCGAAGCCGCCGCCGACGACGACGAAGGTGAGCAGGCGGTCGCGCTCCGGCCCCGCGGGCAGGTTCGCGGCGCGCTCGAAGTTCGCGACGATGCGGTCGCGGATCGCGACGGCCTCCTCGATGGTCTTCAGGCCGAAGCACTCGTCGGCGACGCCCGCGATCGGGAACGTGCGGCTGACGGAGCCGGCGGTGACGACGATCTGGTCGTACGACTCGGTCCAGGGCGCGCCGATCTCGGGCGTGACCTCGACCGTCTTCGCGGCGTGGTCGATGCCGGTGACGCGAGCGGTGATGACGCGCGTGCGCTTCAGGTGCTTGCGCTGGTCGACGACCGCGTGGCGCGGCTCGACCGAGCCGCCGACCACCTCGGGCAGGAACGGCTGGTAGGTCAGGTAGGACAGCGGGTCGACGACGACGATCTCCGCCTCGTTCGCGGACAGCCACTTCTCGAGCTTCCAGGCGGTGTAGAAGCCGGCGTAGCCGCCGCCGACGATCAGGATGCGAGGCACGGGGCGTCTCCTAGTGCAGTCGATTGCAAGGCCCATGAATGCTACCGGTGAAGCGGCCACGACTTCCCGGGCCGCGGCGCCCCCGCTTCGGGTCCTGCTCCGCGGAGGGCGCGCTCGTATCGCGATAGGTGCCGCCTCGAGCGCGCCGAGGCGGCATGTATCGCGATACGGAAGCGGATCAGTCGCCGGCGGGGGCGGGGAGGGGCGCGGGCGCGGGCCAGCGGCCGACGAGGCGCGCGACCTCCGGCTCCGCCTCGGCCGCGGTGCTGAGCGCGAGGTCGCCGATCGGGTTCACGCCGGGGCCCGCGGCGAGCGCGTGCCCCGCGAGCGCGTGCAGGCACTTCACCCGCACCGGCATGCCGCCGGCGCTCGTGCCGGCGACCTCGGGCACGTCGCCCGCGGCGGCGCGGTCGGCGAGGTAGGCCCGGTGCGCGGCCGCGTAGGCCTCGGCGAGCGGGCCGCCCTCGGCGACCAGCTCGCTCCAGGGGCGCATCACCCCGTCGGCCTCGAGCCGCGAGACCGCGGCGACGAGGGCGGGGTGGGTCAGGTAGTAGAAGGTCGGGAACGGGGTGCCGTCCGCGAGCCGCGGCGCGGTCGCGACGACCGCGGGCGCGCCGTCGGTCGTGCGGGCGGCGATCGCGAGCACGTCCCGCGCGGGGCGGCCGAGCTGCGCGGACACGGCGTCGAGGTCGGCCGCAGAGGGCGCGCGGGTCACCGGCCCGGCTCCGCGGGCTCGTCGGTGGTGCCGGCGGCGGTCAGGGAGCGCGCCAGCACCTCGGGCCACGCGGTGCTGCGCGCCGTCTCGTCCGCGGCCGGCGCGGCGGGCGAAGCGTGGATCACGCGGTAGGCGGTCGTGCCGGGCATCACGTAGTAGAGGCGGGCGCCGGCCTGCGCGCGGACGTACGCCGGGTCGTCCCAGCGCGCCCGCTGCGCGGCCAGGTCGTCGAGGTCGGCGCGCTGCTGCGCGACGAGCGCCTGCGCGTCCCGCACCTTCTGCTGCTGCGACAGGTAGGTGCTGAGGGTCGGGGCGATCGTGAACACGCCGACGACGAGCACCGCGAGGGCCGCGATCGCGAGCCCGGGCACGCGCACCCGTGGTGCGGCCATCGCTGCCTCCTCCGCCGTGGTCCGAGCGGCGATGCTAGCCGGGGCCTGGAGCCGGTCCCGCGGGCGCGCCGCCGGGCAGGGGCGTTGCCGCTTCCGTCCCCCTTCGGCCCCCGAGAGGGGACGAAAGCGGCGACGCCCCGCTCAGCCGACGGTGACCACGGGCTCGGGGCGGGCGATCCGGCGGCGGCGCCAGACGAAGAAGCCGAACAGGGTGAAGCCGCCGTAGACGATGTACATCAGGGCGGAGGCGTAGTACCCGGCGGAGAACAGCAGCGGCACGCCGACCACGTCGACGGCGACCCAGATCAGCCAGAACTCGACCCAGCCCTTCGCCATGCCGTAGGTCGCGAGCAGGGAGCCCGTGAAGATCCACGCGTCGCTCCACACCGGCTCGTAGGAGCCGAGCGCGCGGAAGAGCGGCGTGAGGATGAGGGTGCCGCCCACCATCGCGACCACGAGCCCGATGCGCGCCTTCCACGACGCCCACTGCGGCTCGATGGCGCCGCCGCCGTCCGCGGGGCGGCGGGTCCAGCGGTACCAGCCGTAGACGCTGACGACGATGAACATGATCTGCCGGCCCGCCTGCCCGAGCAGGTTCACCGGGTTCGGGGTGCCGAACACGGTGCCGAGGAACACGGTCAGCAGCAGCAGGTTGCCGACGATGCCGACGGGCCAGGCCCAGATGCGGCGCCGCATGCCGCCGAGCGCGCTGGCGAGCCCGAAGGCGTTGCCGATCACCTCGCGCCACAGCAGGGTCTGGGTGCCGATGTGGAACTCGGCGTCGAACAGCCATCTCAGGACGTCCACGAGGGTCTCCTCAAGCTCCGGCGGCCCGTCCGCGGGCGCGGCGGACTCACCACCCGCGGCGGCGGGCCTCCCCGGCAGCGCCGGGCCACGTGCTCCCCCGCCGCAGCGGAGGTGACCGGACCTGCGTCGAGGCCGGCATCCGCTGAAGAGCGGGACGCCACGACTCGGGTCGGACACGCCCATCATGGCGCAGATCCGCCGCGCCGACGACCCGCGTCCGTCCGCGGCCGTCTCCGCGCGTCATCGGAGCGTGGTGCAGGCGTCGCCGCACCCTCGCGCGGTACCCGTGCCGCCTCGCGCGGTGCTTCCGCCTCCGCGCGGTGGGTACACCGACCGCGCAAGGGCGCAAGTACCGCGCGACAGCGGGGCCGGGAGCCGGGAGCCAGGAGCCAGGAGCCAGGAGCCGGAAGCCGGGAGCCGGGAGCCAGGAGCCAGGAGCCAGGAGCCAGGAGCCAGGAGCCAGGAGCCAGGAGCCAGGAGCCAGGAGCCAGGAGCCAGGAGCCGGAAGCCGGAAGCCGGGAGCCGGGGCGGAGTCTGGAGGGCACGGGCGTGGCGCGGACCGGCGTCGCTGATGCAGGACGATGTCGGAGATGAAGGCCGGATCTTTTCGATCCGGCCTTCATCCGTCACATCGGCCTGCGTTCACCACCGTTCGAGCGGCGACGGAGCGGCGGGGCCCGATCGAGAGGGCCCCGCCGAGCGGGCTCAGCCCTTGAAGCACGGGAAGGCGGAGCGGCCGGCGTAGACGGCGGCCTCGCCCAGCTCCTCCTCGATGCGGAGCAGCTGGTTGTACTTCGCCACCCGCTCGCTGCGGGCCGGGGCGCCGGTCTTGATCATCCCGCAGTCGGTCGCGACGGCGAGGTCGGCGATCGTGGTGTCCTCGGTCTCGCCGGAGCGGTGGGAGAGGATCGCGGTGTAGCCGTGGCGCTGCGCCAGCGAGACCGCGTCGAGCGTCTCGGTCAGCGTGCCGATCTGGTTCACCTTGACGAGGATCGAGTTCGCCGCGCCGCCGTCGAGGCCCTTCTGCAGGCGCTCCGGGTTCGTCACGAACAGGTCGTCGCCGACGATCTGCACCTTCGAGCCGATCTCGGAGGTCAGCGTGGCGTAGCCCTCCCAGTCGTCCTCGGCCAGCGGGTCCTCGATCGAGACCAGCGGGTACGCGGAGACGAGCTCGGCGTAGTACGAGCTCATCTCGGAGGCCGACTTCTTCTGGCCCTCGAAGGTGTACGAGCCGCCCTCGAAGAACTCGGTCGAGGCGACGTCGAGCGCGAGCGCGATGTCCTTGCCCGGCGTGTAGCCGGCCTTGCCGATCGCCTCGACGAGCAGGTCGAGCGCGGCGCGGTTGCTCTCGAGGTTCGGCGCGAAGCCGCCCTCGTCGCCGAGGCCGGTCGAGAGGCCCTTGCTCGACAGCAGGCTCTTCAGCGCGTGGTAGGTCTCCGCGCCCCAGCGCAGCGCCTCCCGAAAGGAGTCCGCGCCGATCGGCAGGATCATGAACTCCTGGATGTCGACGTTCGAGTCGGCGTGCGCGCCGCCGTTGATGACGTTCATCATCGGCACCGGCAGCACGTGCGCGTTCGGGCCGCCGACGTAGCGGAACAGCGGCAGCTCGGCCGAGAGCGCGGCCGCCTTCGCGACCGCGAGGCTGACGCCGAGGATCGCGTTCGCGCCCAGGTTCTGCTTGTTGTCGGAGTCGTCCGTGGCGATCAGGGTCGCGTCGACGATGCGCTGGTCGGCGGCGTCGATGCCCTCCACGGCCGGGCCGAGCTCGTCGATGACGGCCGCGACCGCCTTCTCGACGCCCTTGCCGCCGTAGCGCTTCTTGTCGCCGTCGCGCAGCTCGTAGGCCTCGAACGCGCCGGTGGAGGCGCCGGAGGGGACGGCCGCGCGGGCGACGACGCCGTCCTCCAGCAGCACCTCGACCTCGACGGTCGGGTTGCCGCGCGAGTCGAGGATCTCGCGAGCGTCGATGGTGTCGATGGCGGCCATTGAGGAAGTCCCTTCGCGCGTCTCGCCCGACGCCGGCGCCGGGCCGCCGTCGACTCTAGCGAGGGGCGCTCCGCCGGTGCTGGACTGCCCGCATGGCCCACCCGGTGATGTTCGACGAGGACGATCCGCTGCTCGCACGCGTCCGCTCCATCGCGCTCGCGCTGCCGGAGGCGGAGGAGCGCCTGAGCCACGGCCGCCCGTGGTTCCACGTGGCCGACCGCCCCGCGTTCGCGATCTACGGCGGCGGCACGCGGGGCCCGGAGAAGGTGATGCACCCGCACGCCGTGCTCGTCCACGTCGACGACGACGAGCGGCCGGCGCGGATGCAGGACCCTCGCTTCTTCGTGCCCGCCTACCTCGGCCCGCGCGGCTGGCTCGGCATCGACGTCGACGCTCCGGACACCGACTGGACGGAGGTCGCGGAGCTGCTCGACGCGTCCTGGCGCCGCAGCGCCCCGCCCCGCCTCCTCCGCTGACCCGCGGTTTCATCTTGTAGGCATCTCCCCGGGCCGTCCGGCACTTCTGCCTACAAGATGAAACCCGGTCAGGCGAGGGGGCGGAGGTCGCCCGCGCCCTCCGCGGTGACGACCGCGAAGCGGGTGAAGCCCTCCGCGGCGAGCGCGTCGAGCTGTGCGCGACGGTTCTTCCGGGTCCGCTCGAGGCGCACCCGGCCGCCGCCCTCCTGCATCCGCCGCTTCGCGTCGAGCAGCGCCGCGACCGGCACGTCCGCGTCGTGGAGCAGCGCGGTCGCCACCGTCTCGCCGCCGCGGTCGGGCAGCAGGTCGACGATGCGCTCGAAGCCGATCGAGAAGCCGACCGCCGGCACCTCCCGGCCGAGGAAGCGGCCGATCATCCCGTCGTAGCGGCCCCCGCCGCCGAGCGAGGACGTCGAGGAGGGGTGCGCGATCTCGAAAATGGTGCCCGTGTAGTAGCCCATGCCGCGCACGAGCGTCGGGTCGAAGACGAGCTCGACCTGCGGCAGCGCGTCGCGGAGCGCGAGCAGGTCCGTGTACGCCTCGAGGTCGAGCCAGGCGGGCGGGTCGACCGCGAGGTCCCAGCCGGCGGTCGCGAGCTGCCCGAACGCCTCGTGCAGCCCGGCAGTGTCGACCCCCTGCGCGCCCAGCTCGTCGACGACGCCCGCGACGCCGATCTTGTCGAGCTTGTCGATCGTGATCAGCGCCTGGCCGCCCGCCTCCGCGGCGACGCCCCACGTCGTGAGCAGCCGGGTCAGGATGCGGCGGTCGTTGATGCGCACCGAGGCGCCCTCGAGCCCGAGCGCGTCGAGCGCGGCCGCGGTCGCGCCGATCAGCTCCAGCTCGGCGAGCGGCCCGGGCTCCCCCAGCACGTCGATGTCGCACTGCACGAACTGGCGGTAGCGGCCCTTCTGCGGGCGCTCAGCCCGCCAGACCGGGCCGATCTGCACGGCGCGGAACACGGCCGGCAGCTGCGCCTGGTTGCTCGCGTAGAAGCGGGCGAGCGGCACGGTCAGGTCGTAGCGCAGGCCGAGGTCGGCGACGTCGGCCGCGTCCTCCGCCGCGCCCCACTGCTCCGGCCCGGTGCCGCGCTTCAGCACGCTGAACGACAGCTTCTCGTTGTCGCCGCCGAGCCCCGCGTGCAGTCGCCCGTACTCCTCCATCGCCGGCGCCTCGATCTCGTCGAAGCCGTGCGCGCGGTAGACGGCGCGGATGACCGACAGCGCGTGCTCCCGCTTCGCCTTCTCGGCGGGCAGGAGGTCGCGCATGCCGCGCGGCGGGTTCACGGGGGCTGGCACGGGTCCATCCTCCCAGCGGGCCGGGGTGGTCTCGAGGCTCCGCTGCGCTCCGCACCTCGACCAGCGGCGAGTGCGGGCAGTGGGAAGCGCGAGCGGAGGGAGACCCCCTGTTCCATCGGCGGAACGGCGGGTCCTCCCTCGGCAGAGGGATGACGGCGGCCCGCGCGGCTCCCTACGGTGACCGCATGCAGACCGACGAGGGCATCGTGGTCGACGGCGTGCGGCGGTCCTTCGGGCCGGTGCACGCCGTCGCCGACGCCTCCTTCACCGCGCGGCCGGGCCGCGTGACCGCGCTGATCGGCCCCAACGGCGCCGGCAAGACGACCCTCATGCTGATGCTCGCGACGCTGCTCGCGCCGGATGCGGGCACGATCCGCATCGCGGGGGCCGACCCCCTGGTCGATCCGGCCGCGGTGCGGGCGCGCATGGGCTGGATGCCGGACGTGCTCGGGTCCTGGGCCGCGCTGACGACGCGCGCGACCCTGGAGCTGACCGGCCGCCTGTACCGGCTGCCGAAGCCGCGGGCCGCCGCGCGGGCGCAGGAGCTGATCGAGCTGGTCGGCCTGCAGCCGCTCGCGGACCAGCCGACGCGGGTGCTGTCCCGCGGGCAGAAGCAGCGGCTCAGCCTCGCCCGCGCCCTCGTGCACGACCCGGGCGTGCTGCTGCTCGACGAGCCGGCGAGCGGCCTCGACCCGGCGGCACGGGTGGAGCTGCGCGTCCTCGTGCGCCGCCTCGCCGGCGAGGGCCGCACGCTGCTCGTCTCGAGCCACGTGCTCGCCGACCTGGAGGAGATGGCGGACGACGCCGTGTACCTGCAGTCCGGCGCGACCGTCGCCGCCGAGCGCGTCGCGGCGGTGCGGGAGCGCGCGCGGCTCTGGCGCGTCAGGGCGACCGACGACGCGGCGCTCGAGGCCGCGCTCGGCTCCCGCCCCGGCGTGCAGCGCGACCACCTCGGGGTGCTCGTGCCGGTGCTCGACGAGCACGCCGCGGCGGACCTGCTCGCGGACCTGGTGGGCCGCGGGGTCCGCATCACCGCCTTCGCCCCCGCCGCGGGCGAGTTCGAGCGCACCTTCCTGACCCTGACCGAGGAGCAGCACGCATGAGCGCCGTCGACCTCGTCGGCACCGTGGCCGACCTCGAGCTGCGGCAGCGGGTGCGCAGCACCGCCTGGTACGTGCTGCTCGGCGTCGCGGCCGTCGTGCTCGCCGGGACGACGGCGCTGCTGCTCGCGACCGCGGGCGCCTTCGGCGCGGAGGCCGGCGCGCAGGTGGTGCCCGTCCTCGTCTTCCTGGTCCTGCTGCTCGGCACCCTGGTGACCCCCGCCCTCGCCGGCGGCGCGATCAACGGCGACCGGGACGCCGGCACGCTCGCCACGACGCAGGTCACCCTCGTCAGCGCGGCGCAGCTGCTGCTCGGCAAGTTCCTCGCCGCCTGGGCGGCGGCGCTCGCGTTCCTGGTCGTCGCGGTGCCGTTCCTGCTCGTCGCCGTGATCGCGGGCGGCGTGCGCCTGTCCGCGGCGGCCGTCGCGCTCGGCGTCACCGCGGTCGAGCTCGGCGTCGTGGCCGCGATCGGGGTCGGGCTGTCCGCCGTCATCGCCCGCCCGATCTTCTCGGTCGTGACGACCTACCTCGTCGTCGCGGCGCTGTCGATCGGCACGGTGATCGTCTTCGGGCTGGCCGGGCTCGCCTTCCCGCGCACGATCACCTCCATCGACCGCTACCCGACCGACGAGTCGCAGGAGGCCGCCGACGGCACGGTCGTGTGCGGCGACTTCCAGACGACGGTCAGCACCGCGCCCAGCTACGACCGGGTGTGGGGCGTGCTCGCGGTGAACCCGTACGTCGTGCTCGCCGACGCCGTCCCGGCGCAGTTCACCAGCGACGGTTCGCCCGCCGACCTGTTCACGGGCATGCAGGCGGGCATCCGCTCGCTGCAGATCGCGCCCGAGACGGTGCAGCGCTACGACGCCTGCTCCGAGAGCACCTACGTCCCCGGGCCGTCGGAGCAGCAGGTGCTGGCCCGCACCGTCCCGAGCTGGTTCGTCGGGCTCGCGGTGCACGTGCTGCTCGGCGCGCTGTCCCTGCTCGCGGGACTCCGCGCGCTGCGCACCCCCGCCCGCCGCCTGGCGCGCGGCAGCCGCATCGCCTGACCCGATTCGGTCAGTGTTCGTGCTGCTCCGCGGCGCTCAGAGCAGCACGAACACCGACCGACGGGGTTCAGGCGCGGGCGTCGTGGTCCGCGATCGCGGCGAGGCGCGCGTTGTAGGCCGCGAGCTCCTCCTCCTCGCGCCGCAGTCCCGCGCCGCGGCTGCTGCGGGCCGCGCGCCGGGCGTCGGAGCGCTGCCACTGCGCGAACAGCACCGCGAGCACGAGCAGCGTCGGCAGCTCCGTCGCGCCCCACGCGATGCCGCCCGCGGCCTGCTGGTCGCCGAGCGGCGAGACGCCCCACGAGGCCATCGGGTGCGCGTAGACGGTCGCGAGCAGCACCGGGGAGAGCATCAGCGCGACGCCGAAGAAGGCGTGGAACGGCACCCCGGCGCCCAGCTCGAGCACCGGCACCGCCTCCTCGCCGACCACCCCGATGCCGCGGTCGGAGTGCCGCGGCGTCGGGTCGACGCGGAGGATGCCCCAGAAGTACAGGCCGCCGACCGCGATGAAGTGCAGCAGCATCAGGTTGTGCCCCCACATCGTGCGCATGAGGGCGTCGAACACGGGCGTGAAGTAGAGGCCGTACAGGCTGACGAAGAAGATCGCCGAGACGACGACCGGGTGCGTGAGCACGCGGACCGGGCGGCTGTGCACGACGGCGAGCACGCCCTTCCGCACGGGGGAGCGACCGGGCAGCGCGCGCAGCAGCAGCGTCATCGGCGCACCGAGCACGAGCAGGATCGGCACCAGCATGCCGAGCACCATGTGCTGCACCATGTGGACGCTGAAGAGCTCCATCCCGTAGCCCTCGACCCCGGTCGCCGTCACCGCGAGCCAGACCAGCAGCCCGGCGGCGAACCAGAGCGAGCGGGTCACCGGCCAGGCGTCGCCGCGGGCGCGGAGCCGCAGGACCCCGGTCGCGTAGAGCACGCCGAGCAGCGCGGCGACGACGGGCAGCACCGGCACGGGCTGCAGGTGCACCGCGAGCAGGGCCGCGAGCGTCGGCGGGGCCGACGGCATCCACATCCAGCCGCTCATCGTCCCGACAGTACGCGCGTGGGCGGCACCCGGCGCGCGTGCGGGATGCTGGAGCCGTGCCCGGCTCGAGCAGCCCCTCCCGCCCGCAGCCCGAGGCTATCGGCGGCCTGCACTGGAAGGCCTGGGGCAGCGAGTTCGCGGGCACCCTCGTGCTCGTCGCGGTCGGCCTCTCGGCGGTCTGCTTCAACTTCGGGAAGGGCATGCCGCTCGACGGCCTGCCGATGTCGCTGCGCTACCTCCTGACCGGGCTCTGGTTCGCGGGCACCGGCGCCCTGCTCGCGCTCAGCCCGCTCGGCCGCCTGTCCGGCGCCCATGTCGACCCGATCATCACGGGCGGGTTCTTCCTGCTCGGCAAGCTGCACCGGCACGATCTGGTCGGCTACGTGATCGCTCAGTTCGCCGGCGCGCTCGCCGGCGCCGCGCTGCTGCTCGCCGCCTGGGGGCCCGTCGCCCGCAGCGTCGAGGTCGGCGCGACGACGCCCGGCCCGGGCGTGAGCGGCTGGGAGGCGGTGCTGATCGAGGCCGGCATCGGCGCGATCGAGGTGCTGACGGTGATCGGGATGCTGAGCAGCAAGCGGACCGCCCGCTTCACGCCGCTCGCGCTGTGGCTCGTGAACGCCACCCTCGTGTGGCGCACCGCGGCGCTCACCGGGACGAGCCTGAACCCGGCCCGCAGCTTCGGGCCGGCGGTGCTCGCCCCGGCGCTCGACGTGTACTGGATCTACGTGATCGGGCCGGTCGCCGGGATGCTGATCGGCGTCGGCGTCTACCGGCTCGTCGGCCGGGTCGACGTGGTCACGACGAAGCTGTTCCACGACGTCCGGTACTCGAGCACGGGCGTCAGCGACCTCCCGGTCCGGCAGCCCTGACGCCGCGTCCCGGCACGCCGCCGACCGGGCGGCCTCGTCGGGCCTACCGTCGGGGGGTGCCAGCCGCCGTGGTCCGGACCCTGCTCGCCCTGCTGCTGCTCGCGGCCGTGACCTGGTCGGCCGTGACCGCGGACCCGTTCGTCTTCGTGAACTTCTTCGGCTTCTTCACGATCCAGTCGAACCTGGTGGGCGCCGCCGTCCTGCTCGCGGGCGCCGTGCGGACGGCCCGCGGCACGCCGCTGACGACCGCCTGGTCGGCGGTCCGCTGGATCGCGACGACCGACCTCGTCATCGTCGGGGTCGTCTACTGGACGCTGCTCGCGCCGCTCGAGACCCCCGCCGGCATCGCCTCCTGGACCAACCTCGTGCTGCACGGCGTCGGCCCCGCGGCGATGCTGCTCGACTGGCTGCTCGTCCGCGACCGGGTGCGGCTGCCGATCCGCCTGCTGCCGCTCGTGCTGGTCTACCCGATCGTCTGGATCGCGGTGGTGCTGGTGCGCGGCGCGACCGACGGCTGGGTGCCGTACCCCTTCCTGGACCCGGACCAGGGGTACGGCGTGGTCTGGGGCTGGGTGGCGGTCATCGCGGGGGTCTTCGCGCTCGTCGGCGCGCTGCTGCGACTCGTCGCCCGCCGTGGCCCCGCGGATCCGCAGATCCCTCGCGGATCCGCAGCTCCCGCCCGACACGCCGAGTCCTGAGCGCGAGCCGCGGCGTGCCGCAGCGGAACTGCGGATCCGCGAAGGAGGTGCGGATCGGCGAGCCCCGTCAGGGGCGGGGGCGGGACTCGGTCTCGCGGATGCGGTCGGCCAGGCGACGGACGGCTCCGCGGAGCGCGCGCTCGGCGTCCAGCCCGCGTGCGGCGGCGTCGATCACCGTGTCGAGCAGGGCGTCGCCGAGCGCGGCCTCCTCCTCCTCCTCCGCGTCGACCGCCTCGGGGCGCTCGCCGGCGAGCGGCCGCAGCTCGAGCCCGGCCCGGGCCGCTCGGCCGACCAGCTTCTCGGCGAGCAGCAGCGAGGGCATCTGCATCGGCACCCCGTCGAGCACGCTGACGCGGTCCGCCTTCTCGCGCCGCTTCTGCTCCTCCCACACCTCGACGACCGCGTCCGCGTCCGCGGCCTCCGCGTCGCCGAACACGTGCGGGTGGCGGCCGACCATCTTCGCGGCGGTGTCGCGCGCGACGTCCTCGATCGTGAAGCCCTCGCCCGGCGTCGCCGCCGCGAGGTCCGCGTGGAAGAGCACCTGGTAGAGCACGTCCCCCAGCTCCTCGCGCATCGTGGCCGGGTCCCCGGTCTCGATCGCGTCGACGAGCTCCGCGGTCTCCTCGATCAGGTAGCGGACCAGGGAGGCGTGGGTCTGCTCCGCGTCCCACGGGCAGCCGCCCGGCCCGCGCAGCCGCGCCATCACCGCGACGAGGCGGTCGAGCTCGGAGGTCACACCGGCTCCGGCGAGACGGCGGCCGGGGTGCGGGTGACGACGCTGCCGTCCGGCCGCACCTGCGGCATGACGACCGCGACCGCGAGCGCGAGCACGCCCGCCGCGATCGTGCCGAGGAACACCGCCTGGGTCGCCGCGATCGTCGCGACGCCGATCGGGCGCCCCGCCTGCGACGCGAGGACGCCGTTCGCGATCGCGCCGAACACCGCGACCCCCACGGCGGAGCCGACGGAGCGCGCGAAGACGTTCGTCCCCGTCACGACGCCGCGGTCGCCGTAGCCGACGGAGGACTGGGCGGCGATCAGCGTCGGCGTCGCCACCAGGCCGAGCCCGAGCCCGACGATCAGGCTCGCGACCGCCACGAGGGCGATGGAGGCGAGCGGCGCCGTCACGGCGAGCAGCACCGCGCCGAGCAGGGCGAGGGCGCAGCCGACGAGCGCGGTCGGGCGGAAGCCGACGCGCAGGTAGAGGCGGCCCGCGTTCGACGCCGCCAGCGGCCAGCCGAGCGTGAGGGCGGCGACCGCGAGGCCGGCGACCAGCGGTGCGGCGCCGGCGGAGCGCTCGAGGTAGTTCGGCACGAACGAGGTGAGCCCGGTGACGACGATGCCGACGCCGGCGCTGATCAGCGTCGTCGTGAGCAGCAGGCGCCGCCCGAGCACCCAGAGCGGCAGCACCGGCTCCGCCGCACGGCGCTCGATCAGCACGAAGGCGACCAGCGCGACCGCGGCGGCGCCGAACGCGACGGCGCTCTGCCACGACGCCCAGGGCCAGGCGGTGCCGCCCTCCAGCAGGCCGAGCAGCAGCGCGGTCAGCCCGAGCGTCAGCACCGCGGCGCCCGCGTAGTCGATGCGGTGCTGGGTGCGGGCCGCCTTCTCGTGGTAGCCGCGCATCACGAGGAAGCCGGCGAGCAGCGCGATCGGGATGTTCACGAAGAAGATCCAGCGCCACGACACGAACTGCGAGAAGACCCCGCCGAGCGTGGGGCCGAGCACCGAGGAGATCGCCCAGACGCTCGCGAGGTAGCCCTGCGCCTTCGCCCGCTCCGCGATCGTGTAGATGTCGCCCGCGACCGTGATCGAGATCGGCATGATCGCGCCGCCGCCGAGGCCCTGCACCGCGCGGAACACGATCAGCGTCATCATCGTGGGCGCCGCGCCGCAGAGGATCGAGCCGAGCAGGAACAGCGCGATGCCCGCGAGCAGCATCGGCTTGCGGCCGACGACGTCCGACAGCTTCGACCAGATCGGCACCGAGACCGCCGTGGCGAGCAGGTAGACGCTGAACAGCCACGGGAAGCTCGAGAACGACCCGAGGTCCTCGGTCACCGAGGTCACAGCGGTCGCGAGGATCGTCGCGTCGATCGCGATCAGGCCCGTGGCGAGCATCAGGGCGAGCAGGATCGGCCCGCGCTCGGACCTGAGCCCGACGTCGCGGCGGGTGATGGGCGCGGAGGTCACCGGGAGACCAAGCCGCTCGGGTGCGCGCTCATTCCCGACGCGCCGCAGGTCGTCCGCGATCGGGGGCGCCGGCGCCGTGACACGCGGGCTCGGGTGGTCTCGAGGCTCGCTGCGCTCGCACCTCGACCAGCGGAGCGGGGGCGCGGGCGGGTGCTCACGAGGCGGGGGCCGCGAGGAGGGCGACGCGGTAGGCGCCGCCCTTCGTCTCCTGCTCCTCGAGGCGGCGGAACCCGAGGCGCTCGTGGAAGGCGAGGGAGTCGGGGTTCGCGGGCCGCACGTTCACCTCGCACGTCACCTCGTCGAGCCCGTGCTCCCGCGCCCGGTCGAAGGCGGCGCCGTAGAGGGCGCGCCCGACGCCGCGGCCCTTCGCCGACGGCGTCACGACGATGCGGTCGACGTAGACGAACGAGCCGCCCCGCTGCATGAACCAGCGGTAGTTCTCGCTGGCGTAGTCGACGCCCGGGTCCATCGCGATCAGGAAGCCGAGCGGCTCACCGGGCACCTCCTCCGCCACCACGGCGACGGAGGCGAGGACCGTCAGCTCTGCGAGACCGCCCCGATCGACCGGCGGGACGGCCGGCTGCGCGGCGTTGTTCAGCGCCACGACGGCGGCCAGGTCGGCGTTCTCGAGGGGGCGGATGACGAGCGGCACGGCTCCGCACGCTACCGGCGCCGGCCCCTGCGGCAGCAGGGCGCCAGGGCCGGCCTGACAGGATCGGGGCGTGGCGTACCGCACCGACCGGGCCGCGCTGTCGGCCGCCGCGATCGACGACCTCGTGCAGGAGCGCGTGCGGGAGGGGAAGGCGCCCGCGTCGTCGTGGGCCGTCCTGACGCCCGCGGGCGTCGTCGCGACCGGGGACGCCGGCGGGGTCGGTCCCGCGACCGCGTTCCGCGTCGCGTCCTGCACCAAGAGCTTCACCGCGGCCGCGCTGCTGCAGGTCGTGGAGGCGGGCGGGCTGTCGCTCGAGACGCCGCTCGACGAGGTGCTGCGGGTCCGCGTGCTCGGCGCCTCCCGCGCCCCGACCCTCGGCGAGCTCGCCTCGATGGCCGGCGGGATCCCCGTCGACGACCCGTGGGCGGACCGGCAGGAGTCGATGCCGGCCGACGTGTTCGACGCGATGCTCGAGGACGGCGTGCGGCTCGTGCGGGAGCCGGGCACCCGGTACGAGTACTCGAGCTTCGGCTACGCGATCCTCGGCCGCGTGCTCGAGGTCGCGACCGGCACCCCGTACCCCCGGCTGGTGACGGAGCGGCTGCTCGAGCCGCTCGGGCTGACGGAGCTGGCCTTCGACCGGAGCGCGGGCGTGCCGATCGCCCCCGGCCATGCACGGGTCGACGGCGAGTGGGCCGAGCAGCCGTGGGCGACCCCCGGCGCGTTCTCGGCGCTCGGCGGCATCGTCGCGAGCCCGTCCGGCCTCGCGCGGTGGGCCGCGTGGCTCGCGTCCGCCTGGCGCCCCGACGCGGACGACGCCGTGCTGCCGGCGGCCGCCCGCCGCCTGATGCAGACGCCCGTGACCCCGGTGCCCGACGCGGACGACCGCGCGTACGGCTACGGCCTGGTCGTCGAGGAGGATCCGCGGCACGGGCGGGTCGTCAGCCACTCCGGCGGCTACCCCGGCTACGGCGCCCACATGCGCTGGCACACCGCGAGCGGGATCGGCGCGGTCGTGCTCGAGAACGCCCGCTACAGCGGCGCGACGCTGCCGGCGACGCGCGCGCTGTCGCTGCTGCTCGACTCGGCGCGCGCGGAGGAGACCGGCGACCTGTGGCCGGAGACCGTGGCCGCGCGCGACCTCGTGGAGGCGCTGCTGCGCTCGTGGGACGACGACGCGCTCGACGCGATCGCATCGGACAACCTCGGCCTCGACGAGACCGCCGACCGGCGCCGGCGCGCTGCCGAGGCGCTCGCGCAGCGCGTCGGGCTCCCGGCCGCGATCGCGCCGCTCGCGGACGCGGCGCCCTGGAGCGACTCCCCCGCCCACCTGGTGTGGAGCGTGTTCGGGGAGCGAGGCGCGCTGCGCTGCGAGATCCGCCTCACGCCGGTCGCGAGCCCGCGGCTGCAGACGCTGGTCGTCCGTCTCGGCTGAGGCCCTCGCCGCCGGGGAGACCCGCGAAGAAGGTCTCGATGCGCGCCGCGATCAGCTCCGGGTCCTCCAGCTGCGGCATGTGGCCGAACCCGGGCAGGGACTCCGCGACGGCGTGCGGCACGGCCTCCGCCACGGAGGCGAAGTGCGCGAAGGGCAGCACCGTGTCGCGCTCGCCCCAGAGCACGAGGGCGGGCACCCCGGAGGCGGCGAGCGCGGACAGCAGCTCGCGGCGCCAGGCCTCATGGATGCCGCCCCACCCGCCCAGGTCGTGGACGACCTGCAGGTAGGCCTGCTTCGCGCCCGGTCGCCGCAGCCGCAGGCCCGCCTCGACGGCGAGCCGGCGTCGGACCGGATCGCGGTCGAGGACCGTCCGCTTCAGCAGCAGCGACGGCGCGGTCGACTCGAGAGCGAGCAGCGCGCGGCCGAGGCCCGGGACCGTGAGGAGGCGCAGCCCGAAGACCGCCTCCCGCCCGAAGCCCGCCGGGCTGATCAGCACGAGCGCCGCGATCGAGGCCGGGTCGTCCGCGGCCAGCCGCAGCGCGACGGCTCCGCCCAGCGAGTTCCCGACCACGTGCAGCGGCCGCGTCTCGCCGAGGGCGGCGAGGGTGCGGCGCACCAGGGCGGCCATCGACGCGAGCGTCACCGACGGGCCCCACGGCTCCGAGACGCCGAAGCCCTCGAGGTCGACGGCGTAGGTGGTCCACCGGGTCGCGAGCAGGGGCTGCAGCGCGACCCAGTCGTCGCGGTCGCGCCCGATGCCGTGCAGGAGCACGAGCGGCGGCCCGTCCCCCGCCACCGTGACCCCGACGCGATGCCCGTCGACCTCGATCGTCTCCCGTGTCGCCGCCCTCACCCGGCCATGCTGCGCCCGGTATCCTGGGAGCGGCGCGCCGGGAAGTCTGGTCGGCACCGTCCGGTCGTCCGGGCGGTCTCTTCCGCACCCGACCCTGGAGGCCCCGTGCGCTTCATCACGTCCGACCGCGGCTCCGCGACGCTGCTGCTCGCCGCCGCCGCCCTCGCCCTGATCCTCGCCGCCACCCCGCTCGGCCCCGGCCTGCTCGCCGCCCGCGACCTGCACCTGCCGGTCGACTTCACCGGGCTGCACCTCACCGTCGAGCACCTGATCAGCGACGGCCTGCTCGCGATCTTCTTCCTGCTCATCGCCATCGAGCTGCGGCACGAGCTGACCCACGGCGACCTCGCGAACCCGCGCGCCGCGATCGTGCCGGCAGCGGCCGCGTTCGGCGGCGTCGCGCTGCCCGCCGCGGTCTACCTCGCCTTCACCGGCGGCGGCGAGGCGTCGGGCGGCTGGCCGATCCCCACCGCGACCGACATCGCGTTCGCGCTGGGGCTCCTCGCCCTGCTCGGCCGCGGGCTGCCGAGCCGGGTGCGCGCGTTCCTGCTGGGCCTCGCGATCCTCGACGACCTGATCGCGATCCTCCTGATCGCCGTCGTGTTCCCGAAGAACCTGCAGCCCCTGCTGCTGCTGCCGGCCGCCGCGCTGCTCGGCGTCTTCCTGCTCGTCGCCCGGCTCACGCCCCGGCGCCCCGGCGTCCGGCTGACGGCGCTGGTGGTCCTCGGCGTGCTGGTCTGGTACTTCACGGCGCTGTCCGGGGTGCACGCGACGCTCGCCGGCGTCGCGCTCGGCCTCGTGCTGCCGGCCGGCCTCGCCGGGCGCACCGACCGCGCCCTGCAGCCGGTCTCCCGCGGCCTGATCCTGCCGATCTTCGCGTTCTCCGCGAGCCTGATCCGGCTCGAGGACGTGTCGGGCGAGACCTTCGGCCCGGCCTTCTGGGGCGTCGCGGTCGGGCTGCCGGTCGGCAAGCTCGTCGGCATCATGGTCGCAACCACGATCGCGGTCGCCCTCGTCGGGCGGACCTCCCCGTCGCGGCTCACGCCGCAGGAGATCGTCGCCGTCGGCCTCGTCGCCGGCGTGGGGTTCACGGTGTCGCTGCTGATGGCGCAGCTGGCGTTCGGCGAGGGCATGCTCGGCACGTCCACCACGCTCGGGGTGCTGATCGGCTCGGCCATCTCGATCGTGCTGTCGGCGGTGTTCGTGCCGCTCATCGCGCGCCGCTCCCGCCAGGCGCAGGAGGCCCTCGTCCCGCAGCCCTGACCCCGCTTCATCGTGTAGGCGGATCGGACCGCAGCGCGGGCGATCCGCCTACACGATGAAAGGGATCAGGTGCGGTCGGGCTCCGTGAACAGCCCCGCGGCGTCGAGGTCCGGCTCGGCGTAGGCGAGCACCTCGTCGCCCGGCTCGAGCGGGGTGTCGCCCCGCAGCGGGACGGCGGCGCCGTTCCGGCGGATGAGGCTGATCCAGCCGTGCTCGCCGAGCGACAGGTCCGCGAGCGTCGCCCCGTCCGCCTTCGAGCCCGCGCTGACGACGAACGACTTCAGGTCGCGGGGGTCCTCGCTGAAGCGGAGGCCGGCGACGAACGGCTGCTGCTCCTGCTCCCGCATCGGCACCTTGAACCAGCGCGCCAGCTGGGGCACGAGCCCGCCCTGCAGCACGACCGAGACGATGACGACGACGAAGATGATCGACGCGATCGTCTGCGCGCCCGGCACGTCCGCGTCGCGGATCAGGATGCCGAGCAGGATCGGCACCGCGCCCTTCAACCCGGCGAAGAGCACGAAGCCGCGTTCGCCCCAGCCGAGGCGGATCGGCAGCAGCAGCACTCCGACGAGCAGCGGGCGGATGACGAGGATCAGGAGCGCGGCGATCGCGAGCCCGGGCAGCAGCACTTGCGGCTGGATCACGTCGGTGAGGGACACCGACAGCCCGAGCACGGTGAAGGCGATGATCTCGGCGAGGCTCGACAGCCCGTTCGTGAAGCGGCGCACCTCCAGCTGGAACGGCCCGCGGTCGTCGCCGACGAGGATCCCGGCGAGGAACACCGCGAGGTAGCCGGAGCCCTGCGCCAGCGTCGCGACGCCGTAGACCAGGGCCGCGAAGGCGACGCTGCGGAGCGGGTACAGCGCGGCGTTCGGCAGCCGGACGCGGCGCTGCAGCCAGGACAGGGCGAGGCCGCCGACGAGGCCGACGGCGATGCCGACGACCATCTCGAGCAGGAACTCCCCCACCCCGCCGACGACGGCGTCGAAGCCGGTGCCCGCGGCGAGCAGCACGCCGAGCAGCGCGATGCCGACGGGGTCGTTGAAGCCGGACTCCCCCTCGAGGATCGTGCCGCTGCGGCCCTCCACCTCGCGGCGGCCGAGCACCGCGAAGACGACCGCGGGGTCGGTCGGCGACAGGGCGGCGCCGAGCAGCAGCGACGCCTGCCAGCTGAAGCCGAGGAGGAAGTGGGCGGCCAGCGCGATCGCCGCGGCCGTGAGCGCCGTGCCCACGACGCCGACCCAGGTGATCGAGCCGGCGGCGCTGCGGAACCGCTTCAACCCGATGTGCATCCCGCCGTCGAACAGGATCAGGATCAGCGCCACGGTGACGATGCGCTCGTCGATGATCAGCGAGATCCGGCCGAGGTCCTCGAAGAACGTCGAGACGACCGCGGCGACCACGAGGAAGAGCGCGGGCGCGGGGATGCTGATGCGGCTGCCCAATGCGTTCGCCGCGATCGCCGCGACGAGCGCCAGCGCGGACAGCAGCACGATCACCGCGAACAGCTCGGTCTCACCCATCGCGGCCCAGCCTGGCAGGTCCCGCCGAACCCGAGCCGATCCCGGTCGGACGCGGCAGGCTCGGGGGCAGCCGGAGGGAGCGGAGATGTTGACGACGACGGACGCCTTCAGCGGCATGAGCGTGCGGGACGTGCCGGAGGCGGTGGCGTTCTGGCGCGACCGCGTCGGGCTCGAGGTGGAGGACGGGCCGATCGCGACCCTCCGCCTGCCGGGCGGCGCGCAGGCGATCCTCTACCCGAAGCCGGACCACACCCCGGCCGACTTCACCGTGCTGAACCTCGTGGTGCCGGACGTGGCCGCCGCGATCCGCGAGCTCGCCGAGGCCGGTGTCGAGCCGATCCGCTACCCGGACATGGGGCAGGACGAGGACGGCGCGATGCGCGGCCGGGGGCCGGACATCGCCTGGTTCGAGGACCCCTCCGGCAACATCTGGTCCGTGCTCCGCACCTGAGCCCCTCCGGACCGGGCGGTCACGCCGAGGCCGGCGGGCGGGCCGGGAAGCCGCCGCGCAGGAGGAGCACGAGCGCCGCGGCGACGGCGAAGGCGACCGCCGCGACGAGCACGACCGAGCCGATCCCGCCGAGCACGAACACGAGCCCGCCGAGGGCCGCCCCGAGGCCGATGCCGACGTTCGACGCGGCGTTGTTCACCGCGGCGGACAGGTCCGGGGCGAGCGAGCGGGTGCGCAGGCTGGCGGCGGTGCAGAACACGGGGACGGCGCCGAACGCGACGAGCCACGCCGTCGTGCCGCTCACCGCGCCCGCGGTCGTGCCGCGCAGCACCAGCAGCGCGGCGATGCAGACCGTCGCGAGCAGCAGCGCGCCGAGGAAGCCGGCCCGCGGGCGCCGGTCGATCGTCAGCCCGGCGAGCCACAGCCCCACGACCCCGGCGCCGCCGAGCAGGAAGAGCACCGCGCCGAGCGCCCCCTCCGGAAGGCCCGCCGTGAGCAGCAGGGCCGAGACGTAGGTGTAGAGGCTGTAGTGCCCGAAGAAGACGAGGGCGTTCACGACCGCGACGCCGGTGAGGGCGCTGCGCGGGCCGCGCGCGTCCGCGGCGGGCGGCGGTGCGACCGGGACGCCCGGCAGCAGGGCGGCGCCCGCGAGCGCCACGAGCACCGCGCCCAGCACGAGCGCGGCGAACGCCGCCCGCCAGTCGAGCGCCGCGCCGATGGAGGTGACGAGCGGCACCCCGAGCACGTAGCCGAGCGAGGCGCCGGAGGCGGCGATCGCGAGCGCCCGGCCCTGCAGCCGCGGCGGCACGAGCGCCGCGGCGTACGCGGAGGACACCGAGAAGAACAGCGCGTGCGCGACGCCGCCGATCGCGCGCCCGGCGACGACGAGGCCGAACTGCGGGGCGAGCGCGATCACGAGGTTGCCGACCGCGTAGAGGACCACGGTCGCGAGCAGCAGCGGCTTGCGCGGGAGCGCGCGCGTCAGGTGGGTCAGCGGCACGGCGAGCACCGCGACCAGCGCGGCGTAGACGGTGACGAGCAGGCCGGCCACCGCCTCGGAGACGCCGAAGGCGCGCGTCAGCTGCGGCAGCAGGCCGACCGGCACGATCTCCGTCGTCACGGCGACGAACGAGGCGAGCACGAGCGCGCCGAGCCCGCCGGCGGCCGCGAGGGTGATCCGGTCGTCGCGCGCGTCCCCCACGGGGACGATCCTGCCGGGTCAGTCGTCCGCCGTGCGGCGCCGGGCGCGGACCACCGGGATCGCCTGCGTCGCGTCCGGGCGGAGGCGGTGCACGGGCTGGTCGCGCTCCAGGTCCAGCTGCTCCAGCACGTGCTCCACCGACGCGAGCACCGAGCCCTGCAGCATCCAGAGGTCGGGGCGGCGGCGCGGGTCGAGGTCGAGCAGCGTCAGCTCGGTCAGCACCGCGCGGGCCTCCCGCACGGCGTCGAGGCAGCGCTCCCGCGAGCCGAGGCGGTCCGGGGCGCGCGGGTCGTACTCCGACCGGATCAGCTCTCCGAACGCGCGGAGCCCCTCGGCGAGGTCGTCCAGCACCAGGGCGAACGCGCGGCGCAGCTCCGCGGCGGTCGCGTCGTCGTCGCGCTCCGAGTCGGCCGCCTCGCGGGTAAGGACCACGAGCATCGCCCGCTCCGCCGCGAGGCATCGCTCCAGACGCCCGAGCGCGCCCTGCAGCGCGGGGTGCACCGCGGCGGTGCGGAAGGCGAGCGGGTTCAGCCGCCGCGTCCGCTCCACGACCCGGACCTCCTCGCCCGCCGCCGCGACGTCCCCGACGACGTGGTCGCTCCAGTCGAGCCACGCCGTCGCCTCCTCGCGCACGGGCGGCCGCGAGCCGAGGGCGCTCGCGACCTCGGCGAGCAGCGCGGCCTGCGACCGGGCGACCTGCCGCACCGCCTCGCCCGCCCGCGTGTTCGGGATCGCGACCGGCGCCACGAACGCGAAGAGCACGCCGACGCCCGTGCCGATCAGCGTGTTGAGGACCCTGGTCTCCGCCGCGAGCTCCGGCACCGAGACCGCGAGGATCAGCATCGCGCTGATCGGCGTCTCGAGCGACTGGTCGCCGAGCCGCAGCACACCCGCCAGCACCAGCGACACGGCGATGACGAGCGCGAGGCTCCACCACGACAGCCCGATCCCGGTCGCCACGACGACCGCGACGACGACCCCGGTCAGCACGGCGCCGACGCGGACGAGCCCCATCAGCAGCGTGCCGACGGTCGACGCCTGCACGACGAGCAGCGCGGTCAGCGGCGCGGTCAGGTCGAGGATGCCGGGCGAGACGAGGTCGGCGACGACGTACGCGATCGTCGCGGCGGCCGTCAGGCGGGCGATCTGGACCGCGGCGGGCCGGAGGCGGGCGGGCACGTCCGCCCAGGTCGTCGGCAGGTCGGGCCAGACGCGGTCGAGCAGGCGGCGCGCGCCGACGCGCAGCCGGAACCGCCGTCGGACCGTGATGCGCGCCATCGCCCCTCCCAGTGGGAGCAGCGTAGGCAGGAGCCGCCGCGAGCGGGGCCGCGCCCGCTCCTCAGTCCGCGGAGCGCGCGGTGGCGAACTCCACGGACTGCACGCCGACGTAGACGAGGCCCGCGACGAAGGCGGCGAGCGGCCAGGCGAGCGGTGACGGCAGGAAGGCCACGAGCGTCGCGGCCCCGACGGCGAAGCCGACCGCGAGCACGTCGGTCGCCGTCGCGATGAAGGAGACCCGCTCGGTCTCGGGCCCGTCGCCGCGCCGCTTCACGAGCAGCGCCACGACGAGGTTCAGGATCGAGAACTGGAGGACGCCCGCGAGCGCGAAGGCGAGCACCTCCCACACGGTGGCGTGCGGATGTCGGATCGAGACGACCCCGTAGGTCGAGGTGATCCCGATCGAGTAGCCGAACGCGTGCGCGTTGCCGCGGGCGGAGGCGTGGAGGCCGAACAGCAGGCGGGTGGACGCACGGGTCACGCGGCGATCCTGCTCCTGCCCGCCCTCCGCCGCGCTCCCCGGTTCGGGTGCATCCGCGCCCCGTCGATTCCGTTTTGAAGGTGATCCGGCGCGGCCGGATCACCTTCAAAACGGAATCAGGCGATCCTCATCCCGCCGCCGAGCCGCACGTCGAGCCCGCCCGCGAGCTCCACGGCCTCCGCGAGCACCCCATGCCGGGACGCCAGCGGCACGCTGGGTTTCATCGTGTAGGCAGTTCGGGCCCGGAAGACGCGAACTGCCTACACGATGAGATCAGGCGGCGGTCTGCTGCGCGGGCGCGAAGACCGCGGTCAGCAGCTGCTGGACCCACTCGATCAGGCCCTCGTCCGCGAGCGGGGCGCCGGAGGTCTGCGGCCATGGCACGGTCACGGCGCCCGCGAGCACCCGGGAGCCCGGGTACATGCGCTGCAGCCGCACCTGCTTGGAGTCCGGCAGCTCGGCCGGGCTGATCCGCAGCAGCTTCGGCAGCGCCACCACGTCCGAGAGGCCGGCCGACTGCGCGAGCCGGCGCAGCTTCGAGATGCGGATCAGGTTCCGCACCTCCTCCGGCGCCTCGCCGTACCGGTCCTCCAGCTCCTCGAGCACGAGGTCGATCCGGCCCTCGTCGGAGGCGGGCCCGGCCGCGGCGGACAGCTTCTGGTACGCCTCGAGCCGCAGCCGCTCGCTGTCGATGTAGTGGTCGGGGATGCGCGCGTCGACCGGCAGCTCGAGCCGCAGCTCCGTCTGCCCCTCGTTCGACTCCCCGCGGAAGTCGTTCACGGCCTCGCCGATCATCCGCAGGTACAGGTCGAAGCCGACGCCCGCGATGTGGCCGGACTGCTCGCCGCCCAGCAGGTTGCCCGCGCCGCGGATCTCGAGGTCCTTCAGCGCGACCTGCATGCCGGAGCCGAGCTCGTTGTTCGCCGCGATCGTCTCGAGCCGGTCCACCGCGGTCTCCGACAGCGGCTTCTCCGAGTCGTAGAGGAAGTAGGCGTACGCGCGCTCCCGCCCGCGGCCGACGCGGCCGCGCAGCTGGTGCAGCTGGCTCAGTCCGTACTTGTCCGCGCGGTCGACGATCAGGGTGTTCGCGTTCGCGATGTCGAGGCCGGTCTCGATGATCGTCGTCGAGACGAGCACGTCGAACTTGCGCTCCCAAAAGTCGACCATCACCTGCTCGAGGGCGTGCTCGCCCATCTGGCCGTGGGCGACCGCGACCCGCGCCTCCGGCACCAGCTCCGCGATCTCCGCAGCGATGCGGCCGATGGAGGAGACCCGGTTGTGCACGTAGAACACCTGGCCCTCGCGCAGCAGCTCGCGCCGGATCGCCGCGGTGATCTGGCCCTGCGAGCGCGCGCCGACGTAGGTGAGGATCGGGTGGCGGTCCTCCGGCGGCGTGGCCAGCGTCGACATCTCGCGGATGCCGGTGACCGCCATCTCGAGCGTGCGCGGGATCGGCGTCGCGCTCATCGCGAGCACGTCGACGTTCGTCTTCAGCTTCTTCAGCTGGTCCTTGTGCTCGACGCCGAACCGCTGCTCCTCGTCGATGATCACGAGGCCGACGTCCTTGAACTCGACCTCCTTCGCGAGGATCCGGTGGGTGCCGATCACCATGTCGACCGTGCCGTCGGCGAGGCCGCGGATCGTCTCCCGCGCCTCGCGGTCGGTCTGGAAGCGGGACAGCGGCCGCACGTTCACCGGGAAGCCGGCGAAGCGCTCCTGGAACGTCTCGAGATGCTGGCGGACGAGCAGCGTCGTCGGCACGAGCATCGCGACCTGCTTGCCGTCCTGGATCGCCTTGAAGGCGGCGCGGACCGCGATCTCGGTCTTGCCGAAGCCGACGTCGCCGGAGATCAGGCGGTCCATCGGGATCGCGCGCTCCATGTCGGCCTTCACCGCGTCGATCGTCTCGAGCTGGTCCGGGGTCTCCGCGAACGGGAACGCCTCCTCCAGCTCGTGCTGCCACGGGCTGTCCGGGCCGAACGCGTGGCCCTTCGACGCCATCCGCGCCGAGTAGAGCTTGACCAGCTCGACCGCGATGTCGCGCACGGCCTTGCGGGCGCGGCCCTTCGCCGCCGCCCAGTCGGAGCCGCCCATCTTCGACAGCTGCGGCGCCTCCCCGCCCACGTAGCGGGTCAGCAGGTCGAGCTGATCGGTCGGCACGTAGAGCTTGTCGCCCGGGTAGCCGCGCTTGCTCGGCGCGTACTCGAGCAGCAGGAACTCGCGGACGACCTTCTCCGGCGCCTTCTCCCCCGCCCGGCGCGGGCCCGGCTTCGTCAGCGGCGCGACCTCGCGGCGGACCAGCTCGACGAACCGGCCGATGCCGTGCGTCTGGTGCACCACGTGGTCGCCGGCCTTCAGCTGCAGCGGGTCGACGACGTTCTTGCGCCGGGAGGCGAGCTTCTTCGGCCCGCGCGCGTCCATGCTCGCGGCGCGGCCGTAGAACTCGCGCTCGGTGACGAGCGCCAGATGCACCTCGGGCTGCTCGAAGCCGGTCTCGAGGTCGCCGACCATGACGTACGCGACGCCGGGCTCGAGCTCGTCCGGCAGGTCCTCGACCAGGCGGGCCGCGACGCCGCGCTCGGCGAGCACGTCGCGGGCGCGCTCCACGAGCCCCTTGCCGGCCGCCGTCACGACGGCGTTCCAGCCGTGGCGGAGGCGGGAGGACAGGTGGTCGAGCAGCTCTGCCGGCTTGCCGGGGACGACGTGGCTCGCGGCGCCGTCGACGCGCAGGTACTCGGCGGTGTCGGCGAGCAGCGCGGCGGCCTTCGCCGGGTCGAGGTCCGCCGTGTCGGGCATCGCCTCGAAGCCGGAGACCGTCCACCACGTGCGTTTCCCCGCCTGCTCGCGCAGAGCGTTCACCGTGAGGAAGTCGCCCGACTCGAGGTCGATCGGCGCCTGCGCGCCGGCGGTCGCGGCGTTCCAGGCGGCGTGGAGGAACTCGCGGTTCGTCTCCGCGAGGCTCACGGCCCGGCTCGCGACCCGCTCCGGCGAGAGCACGCAGACCGCGCCGCCGACCGGGAGGTACTCGGTGATCGGCACCATCGCGTCCGCGAGCGCGGGGGCCAGCGACTCCATGCCCTCCACGGGGATGCCGTCGGCGACCTTTGCCAGCATCTGGGCGAGGTTCGGGAACTCGTGGCGCAGCTCGCGGGCGCGCTGCTGCACGCCCTCGGTCAGCAGCAGCTCGCGGGCGGGCACCAGCTCGGCGGCCTCCACCTCGACGTCGAGGCTGCGCTGGTCGGCGACGGAGAAGCCGCGGATCTGCTCGACCTCGTCGCCGAAGAAGTCGACGCGGACCGGGTGCTCGGCGATGGGCGAGAAGACGTCGAGGATGCCGCCGCGCACCGCGAACTCGCCGCGGCGCGTGACCAGGTCGACGCGGGCGTAGGCCAGCTGCACGAGGCGGTCCGCGGTCGCCGTCAGGTCGACCCCCCGCTGGCCCTTCTTCAGCACGATCGGCGCGACCGCCTCGAGGCCCGCGACGAGCGGCTGCAGGGCGGCGCGGACCGGCGCGACGACGACGAGGGCCGGGTCGCCGGGACGCCAGGCGTGCATGCGGCGGATGGCGTGCAGGCGGCGGCCGACCGTCTCGACGCCGGGGCTGAGGCGCTCGTGGGGCAGCGTCTCCCAGGCCGGGAAGTCGAGCAGCTCCGCGTCGGGCAGCAGGCAGTCGAAGGAGAGGCGCAGCGCCTCCGCCTCCCGCTCGGTCGCGGCGACGACGAAGAGCGCGTCGCTCTCCCCGCGCTCGCGCCGCCGCCCGAGCAGGGCCGCGAGCAGCGGCGCGTGCAGGCCGGGGGTGGCGGAGAAGTCGGTGCTGCGGGAGGCCGCCTGCAGGGCGTTCGACATGGTGTCCGCGGAGGCGAGCAGGCGCGGCAGACCGGAGAGGCTCACTGACCCGATTCTACGGAAGCGGTCCGACAGCACCGGGCCCGTCCGCGGTGAGCGAGCGCCGCCGCTCCTCCGGCCGCGAGGTCGAGTGCTTCAGCAGGAAGTCCGGACCCCTTCAGCAGGAACGGCTCCCTCCAGCAGGAGGATCGGCCGCCGTTCTTCCTGCTGGAGGTCGGTGTTCCTGCTGAAGGACTCGGACGGGACCGCCGGCGGAGCGAGCCGCCGGTCAGCGGAGTCCGGCCTGGAGCAGCTGGATCGCGGCGCCGAGGTCGCCGCGGGTCAGCAGGCCTGAGCCGAGGGGGCCGGCGGCGTCGGTGCCGAGCAGCGGCAGGCGCGCGAGCGCGGCGCGCGCAGCCGCGTGGAGCAGGTCGAGCTGCGCTTCGACCTCCGCCGCCAGCGCGTCCTGCGAGCCGCTGGCTGCCGCCCTCGCCGCGTAGGCCGCCGCTCCGAGCGCGTGCGCGCCCA